>JALUNK010000180.1 GCA_027055255.1 Ghiorsea sp. | reverse complement strand
TGTAACTTTTGATAAAACATACGTTATTTAGCAAAATTGTGGCAGATAGTTCTATGAACCGCAACTTTTCTTAAAAGTTTATCAATCCTTCGATGTCAGCTAGCCACGGTAAGTAGTCCAAAAGTATAGCTGATACTTGAGAAAAGCTACCTAGGAAAATCATGACGCCCACAGCCATCAATAGCACGCCAGAAATAATTTCGACTGTATGTAAGTGGCGCTTAAATTTTTGTGACCAATTCAAAAATGCGTTGGTTGCGAACGCTGCGAGCAGGAAGGGAACACCCAAGCCAATGGAGTACATGACGAGCAACATCATGCCTTCGCCAACTTGCCCTTGCATCCCAGCCATGGCAAGAATTGCACCTAAAATTGGACCAATGCAGGGGGTCCAACCAAACGCAAATGCAGAACCCAACATCAAAGCGCCTAAGCCATTCGTTCCCTTAACATTTTGCGTGTCTAACCTTGCTTCCATCAATAAGAATGGAATACGAATTAAACCTGTGTAATGCAGGCCAAAAATAAAAATAATAACGCCCGCAATTTTACCCAAAATCGCCATATTGGATAATAACCATTGCCCAATAAAAGAAGCTGATGCGCCCAAAGCAATAAACACCAAACTAAAACCAAGTACAAACCACAATGACTGTATCATGGCTGTGCGGCGAACTTTTACCGCATCAATGTTCTCTTCATCACGCAAAGCATCCACAGACACACCGCTAATAAACGATAAATATGCAGGCACTAAAGGAAGCACACAGGGTGACAAGAATGATAAAAGCCCTGCAGCAAATGCACCTAACATGGAAATTTCAGACATAATCATACCTCATTTTTCAAGCTTGGTCGTAAACCTAAGCACTTTCTTACGGCTTGGCTTGTCATTCTTCTACAGCACAATGAGCTTTAACTCAACTTAAAGTGCCCTTAGTTGCTTGCGTACTGCCAACACATGTCTCGCCGTCATCGATAGCCCAGAAATTTGCATATTTAAGAATGTTTGTGTCCATGACGTATTTGCCGCCAGTTCACCGCAAACCGTTATCGGAATATCTCTCTTAATTGCTGCATCCACCGCCATTTGAATAAGACGTTTAATCGCTGTGTGATTGACATCATAAAGATAACCAACATGTTCATCTGAGCGGTCTACCGCCAAACCATATTGTACCAAGTCATTACTACCAATCGAAAAGAAGTCGGATACTTTGGCTAAGTCTTCAGCAATTAAAGCTGCGGCTGGCACTTCAATCATACAGCCTAAAGCAATATCTTGCTGAATACCCAGTTCTAATTTGGCCTCTTGAAGCTGTTTGCGCACTGCTATCATTTCATTAACTGATACCACCATCGGCACTAAAATTGAAATGTCAGATGTTTTAGCACAGCTTAGAATCGCACGTAGCTGAGTCTTTAAGATGCCTGGGTTACGCAAAAGCATGCGTACACCTCGCAATCCCAATGCCGGGTTCTCTCCATCATAATCACCAAACATCGCTTGCACATGTGCCAATTTATCTGCACCCACATCCAACAAACGGAATGTAATCGGTTTATCACCCATACCCTGTACGATTTGTTGGTAATATGCTGCTTGCTCCTCTTCACAGGGTAAAGTATCAGACTGCATAAACAAAAATTCTGTACGAAAAAGACCAATACCATCTACACCATATTGTAATGCAATATCCACTTCCTCAACAAATTCAATGTTTGCTAGCAGTGGTAAATGGTAACCATCTTTACTCTGTGAGGGCTGGCTCGCATATGCTTTCAGTTCATTGCGCTTTTCATCTAACTGTTGTTGTTTTAATTCATAAGCCAAACATTCATCCGCAGTAGGGTTTAACCGCCATGTGTTATCCTCTGCATTGAGCAATAAAATATCGCCATCTTCAGCCTGATCAAACAAATCATGCGTACCAACTAAACCCGTTAGCCCTACCCCGCGTGCAACAATCATAGTATGGCTATCTTTGCCCCCTTGTGATGCTACAAAACCTGCCACACCATCTCGCCACATGCTCACCACATCGGTGGGTGAAAAATCGACTGCCAGCATAATAGATTGTGCTTGGTTTGTAGCTTGCGGTGAAGTACCTAAACATTGGAATATGCGTTGCCCTACTTGTGAAATATCTGCTTTTCTGCTTTTGAGGTAAACATCATCCATATGCTCAAAAGCTTGCTCAAATCTAGCCAAACACCGCTTGAGTGCCCATTCCGTATTAATACAATCCTGCTCAATAAAGCGTTTGGTACCCACCTCTAATTCTGGATCGGATAGCATCAAATGATGACTTTCCAAAATCGGTAACAGCTCATGCGCATGAGGATGCTCTTTGAGCATGATCATTTCATTCTGTAGACTTAAGCGCGCTTGTAATATGGCTTGTGAAAACCGTCTAAACTCAGACTCATGTTGTGTTTTCTTTATCTTATACTCTGGAATAATATGATGCCTATCATCCAGCTTTTGCACCACACCCAAAACCAAACCACCACTTCCCGCTACGGATTGGCCATGCCAACTCATTGCTTCTCTCCAAAGCCAGTATTCACCAAATCACACAAGGCAGATAGCGCTTTTTTTTCGCTCTCTCCATTCGTTTGGATGGTCAGCTTCGCACCCTTACCAGCAGCAAGTGTCAGAATTGCCATCATACTTTTACCATTCACAGTCTCATCATCTCGTGTAAGCTGCACATCGCACGGAAACTGGTTCGCAAGTCCAACAAATTGCGCCGAAGTTCGTGCATGCAAACCCAACTTATTCACAACCATTACTTTTTTCTTTTTCATGAAATTTTGCTGGATTCAAAAGCTGCTTGCATGGCATATTCTTGTGAACCCAATCGCATGTATTTTTGCCCAGCATCTAGGCTTAAATGTGCAAGAGATTGTACGTCATGATGTTCTCGTTCTAACATCGTTTTAATCAGTGTAGGCAGATTAAACCCTGCAATCAGTTCAATTGCACAAGCATAATTACCCTTGGCGATTGCATTCATCGCAATATTGCATGGTGTAGCCCCAAAGATATCTGCCATCACCAAAACACCATCACAGCACTGTGACATGTCTTGTAAACTTTCTTTGAAAGCCTTTGTTTGCTGTTCTGTTTCATCAGAATTGACGATATTAATCGCCACAAAATTTTGCTGTTCCTGCAAAATATACTCTACGGCAGCTTTGGTTTCTGATGCAATGCCTGCATGTGCAATTAAAATAATACCAATCAATGAATGTCTCCAATTTCACGATGACGCACAATCGGCACTGCCATATCTGCATCCTGCAACCACTTGGCAATCATTTCTGTCATATAAACTGAGCGATGTCTGCCGCCACTACAACCAAAACCAATCGTAAAATAACGCTTTCGTTCAGCCAACATTTTTGGCCAAACAAAAGACAGCCAATTTTGGATATAAACCTTGGCCTGTTGCACGTCTTCAAGGTTATCTAGGAATATTTGAACAGCTTCGTCTTTGCCTGTAAGCATAGCTAGCTCTGGTTCATAGTGTGGATTGGGCAAAAAGCGCATATCCATCACCATATCTGCGCCCGCAGGCAACCCTCGCTGATAACTAAAAGAAACCAGTGAACAAACAATTTTTTGCGCATCTTGCAAGACAGCTTTTTGTTTCTTCCAAAATTTCTCGACCAAATCAGATAGTTGGTATGGCGTTAAATTAGAGCTATCAAACACAATATCTGCTTGCTGCTGCAAAGCTTGAAGTGCAGCACGCTCTGATGCCACCGCTTGCTCAAGAGGCAAACCTGGCAAGTGCGGATGCCTACGACGTAATGTTGAAAATCTACGCAAAAGCACTTCATCTTTGGCATCAATAAAAATGATTTTCCAATCCAAACCTTGGCGAATAGAAGCCAGTGCTTGGTGCAACAGTTCTGGATTTTGTGAGCTGCGTATATCAATGCCAACGGCAGCATTGTATTCATGTTGCATCATATTTTCTGCCCAATCCGCAAGCAGTGTGACAGGTAAATTATCTGTGCAGAAAAAACCCGCATCTTCCAAAGCATGAAGTGTTGTGCTTTTCCCCGCACCAGATAACCCTGTGATAATCAGCAGCATATCATGCTACCCATATCAACGGGCATAGTTTATATCTTAAATATTTGAGCAACTTCATCCGGATGTTTAGCTTGCTTAAGTGCTGTACGTATGGGTGCTTGTTGCAGTAGTCTCGCAAGTTTCGCAAGCAGCCCCAAATGGATTTGATGGTCATCATTGGGAACAAGTAACATCACCACAATATTGACCAGTTCTCCATCAATGGCGTCAAAATCAACACCTTGTTCATGAATGGCAACAGCAATTTGTGGCTCTTTTAAACCTTCCAGCCGACCATGTGGAATGGCAACACCATGCCCCATACCCGTACTACCCAATTTTTCTCGTGCCGTAATGACTTCAAGTGCTAAATCCAAATCAACCGATGTCAGCAACTTTACCATCTCCGTGAGCAATGCACGTTTACTCTCAGCCTTTGAGCCTAAAAGTACATGCTCAGGGGTAACCATCAAATCTTCGTTGGCCATATCAGTTGGTTTCAGGTTCAATCCAGCTTAAAGAGCCATCTTGTTTGCGCGTTAATGCATTGAGTTTGCCTGTCTCTTCGTTGGTAAAAAGCAAAACATTGTCCTTCTCAGACAATTCAAGTTTCATCACTGCTTCATCCATACTCAACACTTCCACTTCCACCGAATCTTCGGTGACGGTGTTGGGTGTATAGCTTTCAGCCAACTCTTCTTGCTCATGACCTACGTCCAATGCTTTATGTTTAAGGCGCATACTGGTTTTGCGACCCTTGTTTTGATGACGATGTAGTTTCGCACGATAACGTTTCAATTGGCGATTAAGTTTATCCACTACGCTATCAATCGATGCATACATATCATCTGTTTCACCTTTAGCATGAATCACCACACCATTGGCACGAATTGTAATTTCACTGCGCTGACGATATTTCTCAACCGTAAGCACCACATGCACATCAACCACATGGTCAAATGAATGTTTTAAATGCCCTAACTTTTCATGCACATACGCTTTTAATGGTTCGGTCAATTCAACGTGACGACCTGTGATAGATACTTGCATATTTCTTACCTCCGTTTTTGAGTTAGCCGCACTTTTGCGGCTCGCCTTCTTTGACTGCTTGGTGGCAGCCCTAACTGTTCACGGTATTTGGCAACCGTACGCCTTGCAATCTCAATGCCTTCAGCTTGTAAGCGTTCTGAAATCGCTTGGTCTGATATTGGGCGACCCAAAGGTTCTGAGTCTATCAATGTTCTTACCCGCTGTTGAACTCTATGCACTGAAATTAAACCGCCACCTCGTGTCGGTAGCCCTGCTGAGAAAAACCTACGCAATTCTATTAAACCTAATGGCGTTTGTGCATATTTCCCATTGGTTACGCGAGAAATCGTGGATTCATGTAAGCCAACTTCCTCCGCAACATCCTGTAAGGTTAACGGCTTCAAACCCAAAATACCATGCTCAAGAAACAGTCTTTGTCGCTTGGCAAGGCACAAGCCCACCTTCATCAAGGTGTCGCTGCGTTGATCCAGTGCTTGCAGCAGCCATTTCGCTTCTTGATTGGCCCCATCCATAAATTCACGGTCTTTGCCTGTCCACTTTTGACCTGCCCATTGGCTGCTTATTTTCAAGCCTCTCCATCCAGACCTAGGCACTTCAATTTCAATTTTAGCATTCACCAAACGAAAAATAAGTTCTGGTTGCACGTAGATATTTTCTTGCCCGCGTAGACCGTGCCCAGGAAAAGGGTCTAAGCGTCGCAGCAAAGCACGTGCTGCATCCAAAGTATCAATATCGCATTGCATAGCTTCCAAAAGTGCCACATCGTCCGTAATCATATCTGCATGATACAATAACATTTGCCGCACCAGCATGGCTGAAGAATCAGCATCAGGAATTTGTAGCAATAAACATTCAGTCAAATCGCGCGCGCCAATGCCTGAAGGTTCAAGCTCTTGAACAACACATTCCAACACTTCAATGACTTTGTCTTTTTTGATATGGGTTTGCCCAAGCCCTGAAAGAACTTCTTCAATCGTTGCACGGAAATAACCATCATCTTCCAAGGAATCAATGATGGCATGAGCAATATCTCGCTCTTGTTCATCCATCGGTTGCTGCGCTATTTGTTCATGTAAGGAGTCGCTCAAGCTTTGTTCATCTTGCCATTGCTGGTCAATGTCATCAGCTGAATCAAAACCTCGGTTGTTTTGATACAAATTGTCCCAACGGTCACCGCCATCAGTCTCTTGGTAATCTTGTTCTTTTTTGTTTACAGAAGCATCTTCTCTGACCGCAGGTTCTTTGGCTTGCTCCATTTCTAGTAGAGGGTTGGATTCCAAGCTTTCTTCGATAAAAAGCTCTAAATCTTGGCTGTTCATCGCCAACACTTTTAAACTTTGTGTTAATTGCGGCGTCAGCGCAAGGCGTTGCGCTTGTTTTTGACTAAGGTTTTGAGTGGCCCCTGCCATTTAAGCAGGCTCGCACACTTGAGCAAGGAGAAGGTTGATGCGCGTCATAGCAACATCATGACTTTCCGCACAAAAAAACACAAGCTTCTAAATCTTATTCATCACCTTTTTTGAGTGGTGCAAGCAATGTCGCAAGTTCACCATCTTCATGCATTTCCGAAATAATGTCACAACCGCCAACAAACTCGCCTTTAACGTAAAGCTGAGGAATGGTTGGCCAATCGCTGAACACTTTGATGCCTTCGCGTACCGATGGGTCTAGCAACACATTAATCGCTGCAAACGGCACTTCATGTTCTTGGAGAATGGCACAAACGCGTTGAGAAAAGCCGCATTGTGGCATTTGCGGTGTGCCTTTCATAAACAACAATACATCATTGTTTTTAACGACTTCTGCAATTTGTTCCTGGACTGAATCACTCATGCTGCTGCCTCCTCAGGCGTTTTCGTTTTCAATGCTAAAGCATGCACAGCTTGGCGCATATTGTCACCCAAAGCTGCATACACCATTTTATGGCGGGCGATGCGCGGTTTGCCAGCAAATGATGCAGAAACCACAGTCATTTCAAAATGGTCATCGCCAGAATAACACACGACATCCACCTCAGCATCTTGAATATGTTGGCATACCAAAGACTTCAGTTCTTCAGGGTTTACACTGCTCATTGTCAAACTCCTCGCCTTAGTCATGATATGCCATAAATGGTGGGCTCACTAGGACTCGAACCTAGAACCAACCGGTTATGAGCCGGTTGCGCTAACCAGTTGCGCCATGAGCCCGTATTATAATAATCT
>JALUNK010000179.1 GCA_027055255.1 Ghiorsea sp. | reverse complement strand
GATTGATATTCACCACATTCGCAATGAATGGGAAATCAACAACAGAGCGGAATGCGAAACCAGCCTGCTGTTGATTGACTGTAATACGGCTGGCTTGTTGATCCATCACAAGACCAGGTTCAACAGATACACCCAAATCACTCAATACCCAATCATTGGCATAGTTATCCACGGGCTGCATCACAAAACCCGCTTGTAATTGAGGCTCGGCACTGGATGCCAAGACCAGAACACCTTTGCCTGTCATACGAAATTGGTCGAGGTGATACCTAAAACTTTCTGATGGCTTTTTATCCACACCATCCACAATCAATGCTTTGATATGCTCAGGTACAGCTGAGGTTACCAAGTCCACTTCTTCAAAATTATAATCATCCTGAAGCAACTGTTGCAGCGTTTGTAGCTCGGCAACACTTTTCGCGCCAAAACCTGTCGCCACACCAATCGTTTGTTTACCTTTGCCGGTTAACTTTTTGATTTTTCGCGTAAGTAGATATTCAAAACCCGCATCGGTTTGCACCACGGGAATAGTTTCCTGCTTGTCCAAATATTCAATGACAATCGCAAGATAAGCTTGGCGCACTTGCGCTCTATCATCTTCAATGACTTGCACCTGTACCTTGGGAATCTGCAAAGCTTGTAAGGAAGCCTGAATATTGGGGTCATCCTCGGGGTTCAGCATTTCAAAGCCAAGATTACCACCCGCCGCATCGCGATAATTCGTTAACGTGTCTTCAACGTACTGGCGCAGTTGCCCGTAAGGTTGTGGTAAACCCGCTGTGAAATACGCTTTGATTTGAATGGGTTCATCCAAACCTTGCAGCACTTGCTTGGTGGACGTTGAAATACTGGATGTTTGGTTTTCGCTCCAATCGCTGCGCATATGCGAGCCTTGTGCAATCACAAACAACAAAGCACTCACCACAAGAACAAAGGTTAAAGTAAGCCAGCTTTTGCGGCGAATAGTATTGCGTAAGTCAGCCATGATTAACGCCACCTTCTGCGCTCAAGCGCAAACCAACTTAAACTTAAGAAGATAACCACACCACTGACAAACAGCATCACATCAGCAAGATTAACCACGCCGCGCATCATATTTTGATAATGATTAATCGGTCCAAACATCACAATCCAATCTTGTATAAACACAGGAAGTGTAGGAGAAACTTGCGTCAGTAAAAAAAACACCAGCAACAGAATCAGCCCTACAATATAAGCAATCATGGCATGGCTGGTGAGTGCTGATGCATACAAGCAAACGGCAGCAAATAGTGCAGCGAGTAACCATGCACCCAAATACGATGCCATGACTGTGCCCATATCCACATTACCCAGCAGTGAAAGTGTGAGTGGGTATAACCATGTTAACATTAAAAGGAACGTGATATGTCCCATCAAACTTACATATTTACCGAGTACAATATCTATGGTGCGCGTTGGCATCGTCGCCAATAATTCATACGTTCCATCATGCAATTCATCCGCCAGCAAACGCATGGACATAGCAGGAATAAAAAAGATATATAACAATGGCAACATCGCAAACCATTGGCGCATATCTGCTTGACCACTCAGGAACAAGTTGCTGCCAAAGAAAAAACCTGATGCCAATAAAAAGGCAATCGACACCACATACCCTTGCGGCGTATCAAGGTTAATCCGCCATTCTTTCTGAGCTAAGGCTATCACCGCATTCATGACTGAACCTCACTACCTTGTGTTAATTGATGGAAAACATCTTCCAAACTGGCTTTCTCATTGCGCATTTCAAGCAACACCACACCTTCGGATACTGCCGCATGAAACAAATTCTCAGCAAGCGGAGCATTTGGGTCAGGGTGATATAATTCTACTTGTGTTTGGTTATCTTCAACTTGGTCTTGTTGCGACACTTCCACTTCAGCTAAAGTTTGTTTGAGCTTAGTCAGCACCTTATCCACATCACCTTGAATGATAGCTGTCAGCGAGCTTCCACCTTGAGCTTGTTTGGCAAGTTCATCCGATGTACCCAATGCTTGCAACTCGCCCTTATCAATAATCATCATTCTATCGCACACTGCCTGCACTTCAGGCAAAATATGTGAGGATAAAAGCACTGTCTTTTGCTCACCCAAACGGCGAATCAAATGACGGATTTCTACGATTTGGTTGGGGTCTAACCCTGTAGTGGGCTCATCCAAAATCAGGCATTGCGGGTCGTGTAACATGGAAGCTGCAAGCCCCACACGCTGCCGATAACCTTTGGATAATTCTTCAATGCGGCGAAATATCACCTGCTCTAAACCACAAGCACCTGCCATTTCTTTAATTTTATCTTTTCTTGTTGCTGATGGAATACCATGCATTTTGCCTGTGAATTGCAGATAGGATTCAACATCAAGGTCGTGGTAAGACGGTGCATGTTCGGGCAAATAACCCACCAAGCGGCGAACTTGGATGGATTCAGCCAAACTCAAACCATCAATACTTGCATCACCTGAAGAAGGGGGAAGAAAACAGGTGAGCATTTTCATGGTGGTCGATTTTCCTGCGCCATTGGGACCTAATAACCCCATGACTTCGCCACGTTTAACCTCAAAACTTAAGTCTTTAACAGCAAACTGATTGCCATATTGTCTACATAACTTCTCAGCTTTAATCATTGGCAAAATGTATGGGCTCCAACATCAAGATTCAAGGGGTGAATGCACACCCCTATATTCTTATTAATCTGCTTGCTGACGAATCCAGGTCGGCACATCATACATATCATCATACACTGAAGATTCTGTGGCTGTTTGAGCTTGTGCTTGATTGGTTCCTGTTGAGAAACCTGGCATTGGCACACTATCCAAGATTGGCATCTTAGGCGTATGCATAGGTGTGACGGTTGCTAGTTTTGGTGCAGTTTGTTTTTGCAAACCTGTTGCCACCACGGTTACACGCAATTCATCACCAGCCTCATCATCAAAAACAAGTCCGCAGTTCACGTTTGCATCTTCATCCACCATGTTATAAATAATGTTCATCACTTCTTCATATTCTGCCATGGTTAATGAATCTTTGGTTGCTGTCACATTCACTAATAAACCTTGTGCACCATGAATATCGACTTCTTCAAGCAATGGTGAGGTAATCGCAGCCTCTGCCGCTTCACATGCTCTGCCTTCGCCCTGCGCCATACCCATACCCATCATGGACAGACCTTGATTCTCCGTCATCACCGCTGTTACGTCGGCGAAATCCACATTGATATAACCCTCTTTGGTAATCATATCTGAAATACCGCGCACCGCCTGAAACAAAATATCATCCGCTTTTAAGAATGTATCTTTCATAGAGGTGTTTTTACCTGCTAGCCCAATCAGTTTTTGATTCGGAATGGTAATCAAGGTATCGACTGCACTGGCTAATTCTGTAATACCTTCATCAGCAAAACGCATACGACGTTTACCTTCAAACATAAAGGGTTTAGTGACCACACCCACTGTTAGAATACCCATTTCCTTTGCCACATCTGCAATCACAGGCGCCGCTCCTGTGCCTGTGCCACCGCCCATGCCAGCTGTAATAAATACCATTTCAGTATCTACCAATAACTCTTTGATATGTGCGCGATCAGATTCTGCCGCATCACGACCGACTTCTGGTTTACCACCTGCACCCAAACCTTTGGTGCTGTGTGAACCCAGTTGTAAACGTGTCTCTGCTAAGCTGCGCGCAAGCACCTGTGCATCTGTGTTTGCTGCAATAAAATCAACACCTGAAAGATTTTGTTCAATCATATTATTTAAGGCATTGCCGCCGCCGCCGCCAACACCAATCACCTTGATGCTTGCCACCTGCTTTTCTGTGTCATCTAATGTAAAATTTAGAGCCATTTTATTTCCCCTTTCTTTCATTTTTTATTTTTTTATTTTTTCTTATACTTATAAACTGGTTTAATACTTGCGTTCGTCGTCGTCTCATCGGCTAACCCCCAAACCATCGTTTTAGGCTGCCAAACATGCTGCCGCCACTGTGCTTGTCTTCACCATAGCGGTTCTGTTGTTCAGTGCGGTATTTATATCCATATTGAATCAGCCCCACACCTGTTGCATAAATAGGGCTGTTCACTACATCAACCAATCCACCAATTTGCTGTGGACGACCGATGCGAACAGGCAATTCAAAGATTTCATCTGCTAACTCTTGAGTGCCTTCCAACAAGCTACTACCACCTGTCAGCACTACGCCTGCTGCCACCAACTCTTTATAACCTGAGCGGTCAAGTTCTTCACGAACCAGCTCAAATAATTCTTGCATACGTGGTTCTAAAAGCTGTGCCATCACCTGCCTTGGCATGGATTGTGGTGGTCTTCCACCCACACGTGGAACTTCCACCGTTTCTTCAGACATAATCATTGAGCTCATGCATGAGCCATATTTTTTCTTCAAGGTATCGGCTTCTCTAGCAGACGTGCGAAGCCCTGCCACCAAATCATTGGTGAGATGATCGCCACCTACAGGTATCACCGCTGTATGCCGAATCGCACCATCAATAAACACTGCTAAATCCGTAGTGCCACCACCAATATCAACCAATAATACACCAATATCTTTTTCATCTTGGCTAAGTACTGCCTCACTGGATGCGATTTGCTCAAGCACCATGTCGGAAACATCCAAATCGCAACGGTTACAACATTTGATAATATTTTGCGCAGAAGACACTGCACCTGTAATCACATGCACTCGGGTTTCTAAGCGCACACCGCTCATACCCACTGGCTCACGAATACCATCTTGCCTATCAATAATATATTCTTGGGGAAGTACATGTAAAATTTGTTGGTCTGCTGGGATATTCATCGCCTTGGCTGCTTCCACCACCCGCGTTACATCTTCATCTGTAACTTCACCATTCTTGGTTGCCACTACACCATGACTGTTGTAGCCACGAATATGTGAACCTGCGATACCCACATACACTTTTTTGATATCCACATCTGCCATCAGCTCAGCTTCTTCAATGGCAAGGCGAATGGATTCCACCGTGCTTTCAATATTCACCACCACACCACGACGCAAACCTTTGGAAGGGTGCGTGCCAATGCCAACAATATCTATGCGCCCATCCTCTGCTGCTTCTGCAACAATACAGGCGATTTTACTTGTTCCAATATCAAGACCTACAATAATTTGATTGTCTCTACTCATTATATCACCTCTTGCTTAGCTGGTCGGATAAACCAACGTTCGGAAATCCTTGCATCAATTCGCCAATGTCCTTTTGCCCAACGGGGTAATCCCAGCACATTAATGATTTGTGTTACATGTTGTTCAAGGTTATTTGGATTAATTTTCCACTGCTCACCTTTGGAGAAGTTCAAGTGCCATCCACTATCTGCCACAACCACTTCGCTCAACTGCATTAATTTGCGTACATCATATTTGTTCAAAGCGAGTAACAACTGAGTTGCATGAAATAACTCATCAGCTTGCACACGCAACAATGGTAAATCAGAAGCTTCTCCACGTTCCAATGCGCGATAAACTACCCCATGTTCATCCACCAGCATCACTTGCTGGTTTTGCTCATCTTTCCACAATGCCATGGGAGTGCGCGCTTTCGCTTTCACCAGCAATCCATCAGGTAAAATCCGTTGCACCTCTAAAGCTTGTATATCAGGCACTTCAACCAAGAGTTCATCATGCAATATATCCGCCCGAGTATGCCAAAAGTCTAAATCTTGTTGTTTGGCTAAATATGCTTCAATTTGCGGTTGAATATGTGATGCGGCTTCAATGTCCCAGTACGAGATTGAAAGTTTTTCGTTTAATTTCCACATGCCAAAACCAGCTAAAACCACGGCGGCACTCACACCTATACCCTGCAACATCGGTTTAACCCAACGCATGGGTTTACGCACTGGTTTAACCACTGGCTTGCTTCGCCGCGCATTACCGACTTCTTTTTTCTGAGTGAATGGAAGCCTCATGACAGACCTCCATCTTGCACTGTGAGCGCTGCTTCTGTCATCATCTGGCAGAGCTCTGCAAAACCAATGCCCACTTCTGCAGCAGCTTTAGGCAGCAGGCTTGTTGCTGTCATGCCGGGAAGTGTATTGATTTCTAAAACGACTGGCGGCCCCACATCAGGCACAATCAAATCTACACGCGGCGCACCAGCGCAACCGATGGCTGCCACTGCTTTTTCAGCAATGCTTTTGCATTGTTCGCTTTGGCTTTCTGATAATCTTGCAGGGCAATAATAATCGGTTGCCCCTGCTGTGTATTTGGATGCAAAGTCATACACCCCAGACTTGGGTGCAACTTCAACGGGCGGCATGGCTTGTCCATTGACCACAGCCACAGCCACTTCCACACCCACCACGCAACTTTCAATCAGCCAGTCCTCGAGTGATCCAAGGCTCAGCTCATCCCAAGCCGCTTCATCCGCAACATAATGCAGCCCAACACTGGAACCTTCCGATACAGGTTTGACAAACACAGGGTAAACCAAAGGTTTATCATCTTTAATTACCACATCTTCAGGTGTGCGAATCCCAATATCATCCAACACACATTTGGTGATGCGCTTATGCATGCAAACAGCTGATGCCGTAACACCTGAACCGGTATAAGGTAGCTGCAATATATCCAGCATACCTTGAATACAACCATCTTCACCATAAGTGCCATGCAATGCGATAAATGCCACATCGGCTTGAGTATCTTGAATCTGCTGCATCCACAAAGTCGTATCTTCTGCTAAATCCACAGCGATGACATCCAAGCCTAGGCTAGACAATGCCTCAAACACGGCTTGCCCCGAACGCAATGAAATCTCCCGCTCTGCGGATGCACCGCCCATAAGCACTGCAATGCGCTTATTCGCTAAGCTACTCATAATGAGCACCCCACAAGCTTCACTTCTGGCTCTAAATCCACGCCTTTTTCTGCTTTGACCCTATCTTTGGCCAAACGAATCAAATCCAACACATCCAAGCAGCTTGCCCCACCTTGATTGACGATAAAATTGGCATGTTTACCTGAAATATTTGCCTTACCAATTTGCTTGCCTTTCAGCCCTACGCTTTCAATCAATCGCGCTGCAAAATCACCCTCTGGGTTTTTGAAAACTGAACCACAGTTGGGTAAATTTAAAGGCTGCGTTTCGCTGCGCTTGCTGCGCATATCACGCATGGTTTGTTTGACTTCTTCCGCATCTTTTTCAGCCAACTCAAATGTTGCTGATAAGACCAATGAGTCCTGTGGCAGAGCAGTGTAGCGGTATCTCATATCCAACTCTTCTCGTGATACGGTTTGCACTTTTCCATTGCGCTTTAATAATGTCACCGATTGCAAAACATCCGAGACCTGCTGCCCAAATGCACCAGCATTCATCGCCACGCCACCGCCCAAATCACCGGGTACCGTCGCCATAAACTCCAAACCCGTTAAACCTGAACCCGCCGTTGCTTGAGCAATTTTGCTCATGCGAGAGCCCGCACCTGCAACCAGCGTATGGTCTTTGATTTTCAAAGTGTTTAAATCGCTTAAGTCCACGACTAGACCATCAATGCCTTTATCTGCAATCAACAAGTTTGAGCCTCTGCCAATCGGAAACAAGTAAGTTTCTTGGGGGATAAATAACATGGCTTGAATCAATGCTTCTTCATCGCTTGGGCGAAACAACATCGCTGCATGACCACCCACACCAAGTGTGGTGCGCCCTGCAAGTGGCACATCAACATTTAAGCTGCCCAATTGTTGAAGGTCTGCATACAAACTCATGATGCACCTCCCAATGTTTGGCGAATCTCTCTGACCATAGCCCCAATAGAACCTGCGCCCATCATCAATACAATATGCCCTGCTTCTAATTCCATGCGCACCCAGCTTTCTGCATCCGCTTCTTCCATCACGTCCACATCTCTATGCCCGCGCTTTTGCATGCCGCTGGCTAACCATGCCGCATCCACACCTGCAATGGGCTGTTCGCTGGCGGCATAAATGGGAAGCAGACGCACTCTTTGTGCCGCATCGCATGCGCCTAGAAACTCATCATATAAATCTTGTGTGCGTGTAAACCTGTGTGGTTGGAACAACACTGAAATCGTTTTGTCTGGCCAGCAGGAGTTAGCAGCTTGCAAAGCTGCGCTAATTTCTTTGGGATGATGCGCATAATCATCAACCAATACACCCGCACCCACTTCATAACAGTGGAATCTGCGTTGAACGCCTTCAAAACTTGCAAAGCCTTGACGAATCACATCAAATTCAATATCTAAATCCAATAATACAGCTACCGCTGCCAAGGCATTTTCAGCATTGTGTAAACCTGGCATAGGCAATACCATCTCTTTGATGTCGCCATCTGCAAAACCAATCGTGAGCTGTTGTTTATAACCATCAACCGTAATCTCTTTCAGGTATAAATCTGCTTGTGGGCTAGTACCATAGGTGGTGACAGGCCTATACAAACCATCACGCAACAATGCCACATTGGGATGCTCATGGTGCAACACCACGCGCCCATAAAATGGGGTTAAACTTACAAATTGTTTAAAGGCTGCAATTAAAGTCTCAAAATCACCATAATGATCCAAGTGTTCTGGGTCGATGTTGCTGACCACAGAAATCATAGGTGACAAACGCAAGAATGAACCATCGCTTTCATCGGCTTCAGCTACCAGCCATTTGCTTTCACCCAAGCGCGCATTATGACTTGTGGACATCAAGCGACCACCAATCACATACGTTGGGTCAAGCCCTGCGGTTTCCATCACATGTGCAATCATGGATGTAATCGTGGTTTTACCGTGGCTACCTGCAATAGCAATGCCCTGCTTCATGCGCATCAATTCGGCTAACATTTCAGCTCTAGGAATCACAGGGATACCCAATTGCTTCGCTGCCACAATTTCAGGATTTTCTGGGTTCACTGCCGTGGTCACCACCACCACTTGCGCATCACCCAAATTCTCAGCGGCATGACCCACCATCACTTTCATGCCAATATCTCTTAGGCGTTGTACATTCGGGCTTTCTGCAATATCTGAGCCTTGCACCTTAAATCCTTGATTAAATAACACTTCAGCAATACCGCTCATGCCAATGCCGCCAATGCCTGTGAAGTGAATACATTGGACACGTGTTTTCATGTTTGTGCCTCCAGCATAGGTTTAAGCACAGCAACTTGTCGTTCGGCTGCATCAGTAATGCCTGCAGCTTTACCTGCATCACTCATATGCTTTAAACGCTCAGGACGGAATAAAACATTACTTATTTCACGGGTTAATCGTGCCACATCACATGTTTTTTGTTGGATAATAGATGCCGCACCTGCTTCTTTCATACTGAGTGCATTATAATATTGATGATTATCTGCTGCCCATGGTAGTGGCACAAATAAGCTCGGCATACCAACAGCAGCCGCTTCGCATGTCGTCATCGCCCCTGCCCGCGCAATCATTAAACTGGCTTGTGAAAATAGACTTGGCATATCATCTGAATAATGTTGCACATCTGCATCAATGCCTGCGTGTTTATAAATGGATTGTACATCTTGTACACGTCCATCACCTGCTCCCACCAAATGAATCACTCGAAATACTTTACCTTGCTTGGCTAAGTTTTTACATGCCATAGGTACTGTTTCATTGAGAAACATTGCACCTTGCGAGCCTCCTACAATTAGCAAACATGGTGGCTCATGGGTTTGGTATGTCACTTGTAAGACATCGTGGCGAATCACGTTACCCGTCACCACAGCCTTTTTAGCGGCTTGCGGCAATCTTGCTTGTGCTGAAGCAAAACCCAACATCATGGTTCGACAAAACCGATACAATACGCGATTGACCAAACCTGGAATGGCATTTTGTTCATAAAGCACCACAGGTACACCTGAAAGCACAGCCGCAACCACACCTGCAACACTTGCATAACCGCCCACACCAACGAGAACGGTTGGTTTTTGTTTACGCCAAGCCTTACGAATTTTTAATACTGACTTTGGCAACTCCCATAGTAAGACACGCAACTTTTGCATTAGTCCTGCACCTTGCACTGCATGCATATCCAATAGCATCACTTGCTCACCACGCTCAGGCAACAAACTTGATTCCAAGCCGCGCACTGCGCCAATGAAAGTGACATTCACATCACTCAACTTGCTGCGTACAGCATCGGCCAAAGCAAGCGCTGGCATCACATGTCCACCTGTGCCACCACCTGCAATACAAAGCAGCGTATTCATGCTGACACCTCTTGAAAGGGTTTACGCGTAGCGCGATTGTTTCGTTTATTCACTTTTTTAGCACCTTGATGACGTTGCACAGAAAAAATAAGACCAACCAACATACAACTACCAATCAATGCACTACCACCATAAGAAACAAATGGCATGGGCATACCTTTGGTGGGAAAAATACCCATCGCTGCACCAAAATTGATAATGAAAGCTGCGGCAAGCAATAACGTGCAACCCAAAACCAATAAACGGGTAAATGTTGTGTCCGCATCTCTTGCAACCTTAAATCCACGCCACACCAAAATCGAGAACACCGTTATCAAAGCTAAAATACCAATAAGGCCCAACTCTTCGCCAATCACCGCTGAAATAAAATCAGTGAAACTTTCTGGTAAATAAAATAATTTCTGCACACCTTGACCAAGGCCAGCTCCTGTAATGCCACCAACACCAAATGCAATTTGCGATTGTACAAGCTGATATCCTGAGCCAAACCGATCTGCCCATGGGTCAACAAACGATGTTAATCGTGCAACCCGATAAGGTGCTGCCATGACAATCACAGCAATCACAGGCACTGCTGCGACAAACAAACCCAACAAATGTCTAAACGGCACGCCGCCAACAAACCACAAGGCAAAACTGACCGCCATCAACAAGGCTGAATTACCAAAGTCAGGTTGCGCCAATAGCAGCGCCACCATAAAGGATAACATCAATAACATCGGCATGATGCCATGTGCAAATGAAGACAATCGCTCTTGAAAATTAGCCAAATAGTATGCGATATACAGAATAAACATCGGCTTAATCAGTTCTATGGGTTGAATCGTCATGCCAAACAATGAAAACCAACGTGTAGCCCCATTGATATTACTACCCACAACCAACACCACAATCAGTAAAATAAATCCAATGACGAGAAGTGGCATCGCCATAGCTTGCCACCATGATGGATGCACATTGGACACTGCCCACATCACCAATAAACCCACAGGCATATAAAAACACCAACGCAATAGAATATGCCATGGTGAGCCATAACGCACATCAGCAACTTCCAAACTCGCACTGCCCACCATAATTAAGCTAAACATCATCAAAGCTAAGATACTTAATAACATCCAAGCATCGAAAGGGTTTCGCATATATTTATGCATGAACACCCCCTAAATCTCGGATACTTTGAATAAAATCTGCCCCTCGCTCTGCATAATGTTGATATTGATCTTGGCTGGCTGCTGCAGGTGATAACAAGACGGGGCAGTCACCTTCATCTTTTGCATCGGAAACAGCTTGTTTTATCGTATGTGAGACTTTGTAAGCTACGCCTGCTTGTTTGAGCATATCTTCATAAGCACCTGTATCTTCACCAATCACACAGGCAAACCGAACATGTTTTTTAGCAACATCAATCAAACCATCCATCGACAAACCTTTACGCAGACCTCCACAAATCCAAACCACTTCATCAAACGAGCTTAATGCCGCAATTGCCGCATCTGGATTGGTCGCTTTTGAATCATTAAACCAGTCTCGTCCAGCAATATGCCCTATAAATTCAAGACGATGTTCTAAACCTTGAAAACTCATGAGTGCTTCTTCAATGACAGCAGAAGGAACACCATAATCCGCTGCAACTTGTGCCGCGACAGCGATGTTTTGCTGTTGATGCCGACCTCTAACCATCAGTGATGATACAGGTAATGATTTTTGCCCATCACCTTGTTGCCAAAATATCCTGTCCCCATCTTGGTGACATATTACGCCTGCTACCACATCGGTCTGTTTGTCTGACACCATGCCAAAACGTTTGACATTCACACCTCTAGCCAACAAGTCATCCGCAAATGACTGCCATTCACTCTCATCGGGGAACAATGCTGTATCACCCATAATCATTTGACTGAACATGCTTAACTTCGCTGCCTTATAAGCTGCTGCAGATTCATGCATATCGGCATGGTCAGGTTGTATATTGAGTAGCACTGCATAGTGGGGATGCAAATGTTTTGTTCGCTCAAGCTGGAAACTAGATAGCTCAAGGGCAACGCGTGTCGGCTGCTTCTCTGCAAGCAAATCAAGCATGGGCGTACCAATATTACCGCCTGCATCGCAACCGCCCGGCAATGTTTCCAACAACAGCGCAATCATTTGTGTTGCTGTTGTTTTACCGTTGGTTCCCGTTAACGTAATCAATGTGCCTGTATATTCAGCTAAAAATTCATCCAAATCACCATGCACTTCCACACCACTTTTGCGCGCTTCAACCAGTGCAGGGTGTCGCCAATTGATGCCCGGGCTCACAATCACTTTCTCAAAGCCTAAAAACACTTCTTCTTGTAACTGCCCTGTATGCAACACCACTTCTTTCAAGTCCTCAGGTAGCTGTACAGAAGCTTCATCAAAACATTCGCACTGTATATGCATACGCCGCAGGTGCCGAACCACAGATAAACCTGTTTTACCCATGCCGACCACGGCGACTTTAGATGCAAATGTGTTAGGCATCAGCGTAACTTCAAGGTGGACAATGCCACCAATGCTAGAATAAGTGTGATAATCCAAAAGCGCACAATAATTTTGGGTTCTGCCCAGCCTTTGAGTTCATAATGATGGTGGATTGGCGCCATACGGAATACACGTTTACCTGTAAGCTTAAAGGAGACCACTTGGACTATGACTGAAACCGTTTCCAATACAAATAAACCTCCTGCAATACCCAACAACAATTGCTGGTGTACTGCACAGGCTACGAAACCAAGCGCACCACCCAAAGCAAGTGCGCCTACATCACCCATAAATACTTGTGCGGGGTAGGTGTTGAACCATAAGAAACCCAAACAGGCTCCGACCAATGCACCGCAGAAAATGGCTAACTCACCAGCACCCGGTACATACGGGATAAGTAAGTACTGTGAAAAGCCAACATGACCTGCTACGTATACAACCACACCAAGGGCTGCTGCCACCATAAATGTTGGCGCAACAGCTAAACCATCAAGTCCATCTGTTAAATTTACCGCATTCGATGTACCCACCAACACGAAAATAACAAATAGAATATAACCATATCCCATATCCCACTGATAATTAATAATGGGTATATCCACAATGGGTTTGGTCATGTCCATCAACGCCACCGCGGCAACTGCTGCGATTATAATTTGAAATAATAATTTCCAACGTCCTGACAAACCATTGGGGTTTTGGTGTTTAATTTTTAGGTGATCATCCAGCCAACCAATCAAGCCATAACCCAACGTCACCATCAACGCCAACCAAATAAACATATTACTTAAATCCGCCCACATAAGCGTGGTTAAAGTAAGTGTGGAAAGAATAAGGATACCACCCATGGTTGGTGTGCCTTGTTTTGAAAAATGACTTTCGGGGCCATCATCACGAATCGGTTGCCCTTTACCTTGACTGGCTTTTAACCAGCGAATAAATAATGGGCCAAACATCCAGCTCAAAACTAATGCAGTAATCAATGCATAAGCCGCACGAAATGTGATATATTGAAAAACATTAAGAAAGGAATACTGGTCAGCCAGTGGATACAGTAGATTATATAACATGCTGACCTCGTTGTTTTAATACATCACTCATGCGATACAGGCCCGTACCATGTGAACTCTTCATTAAGACTGTACTTGATTTAGGCGGGAAGTTTTCAGATGCAATCCAGTCTGCCAAAGCATCTGCATCTTTAAATCCATGAATGACACGCTGAGGATGTTTGGCTTGTAAAGGTGACATCAACACCCCCACAACAAGCACCTCATCAATATCATGCAAATCAAGCTGAGTATGCAAAGCTTTAGCATCCTTGCCCAACTCCAACATATCACCAATAATCGCCACGCGATAACCATCCAAGGCAGCTAATGTATCTAAGGCTGCCTGCATTGAAGTTGGGTTTGCGTTGTATGCGTCATCAATCAAAGTGAATGCTGGCAAAGAATGAATCGCCATACGTCCTTCTACAGGCTGCCAACCTTTAAGTGCATCAGCGACAGTTTCCAATGACCATGCGCGTCCCAAATCATCACCCAGTTTAAGCATGATTGTCGCCGTTAAAGCCAAATCCTCTGCCCAGTGTTGAGCAGGAAGCAACAGTGACAAAGACGTTTTTTCAGCGCCTGCAATCAGTGTTAGTTGCTTACCCTCAAGCTGCCAAGACACTGTATTTTCATCACCCATACTCAAATTGGATGAAACCAATGAACAGCCTGCCTTTTTAAAGGTTTGATTCACCCCATGCCCTAACACCGACCATCCGCCTTCAGATAAGTGCGCCATCAACTGTGCTTTTTCTTGAGCGATACCGAGCAAACCACCCAAACCTTCACCGTGGGCTTGGCTTAGTCCTGTCACGATAGCGACATCAGGTTTCACAATTTCAGATAAGCGATGCATTTCACCTTGTTCACTAATACCACACTCAATTAATGCCACGTCGGCATTCATATCAATATCCAAAAGTGTTTTCGGCACACCAATCAAGTTATTTAGATTCGCTCGCGTTGCTGCAACGTGTAAACCCAGTGCCTTTAAACCATGCTCAAGCATAGAACGCACTGTGGTTTTTCCGTATGAACCAGTGATGGCAACTATTTTTGTGTTTTGTAAACGGCTGCGGTAAAAGCTTGCAATATCACCCAAAGACTGAAGCGTATCTTCAACCTGAAGCTGCGGTGTCTGCAAAGCTTGCCACTGCAACACACCTTGTTGATCACCAATCAGTGCAGCAGCTTGGTCTGTCACTTGGTGCGCGTGTTCATGCCCATCAAAATTGGGCCCACGCAAGGCTAAAAATGCATGACCATCCACAAATGAGCGCGTATCTGTACCTATGCCATCCACCCCATCAGGTAAGGTATCGGTTATCCACTCACCTTGACTGGCGATAGCTAAATCTTTACCCGTTAAGCGCATAACCTAACCTCAGCTAAAGCTTGTTGTGCGATTTCTTTGTCACTCCATGGCAAACGTTTACCATTCATTTCCATGTATGATTCATGCCCCTTACCAGCAATCACCAACACATCTTTACTTGCCAGTGTTGATACAGCTTGCGCAATAGCTTTCGCCCTATCTTCAAGTACACAAACCTTTTCAGGGTGAGCAACACCACTTAATACATCTTGGGCAATCTGGCTTTGCTCCTCATTTCTTGGGTTATCCGAAGTTAACCAGCACATATCCGCATATTGTTCTGCCACTGCACCCATAGCAGGACGTTTAGCTTTGTCCCGATTGCCACCACAACCAAACACCAACAACAATTTGTCTTCCGTCAATTTTCGTGCGCTTTGCAAGCAACGTTGCAACCCTTCGGCCGTGTGTGCATAATCGATATACACTTGTTCATCCACGGCTTCCAAGCGGCCAAGCGGTGTTGTCACGCCTTGGGCATACGCTGCAAAATCAGATAGTGAAACATCACACAATACATACATCATCAATGCTACAGCAGCTAAGTTCTCCGCATGAAAATCTGCGGCAGGCACATCTGTTAACCGCACATCTTTTCCACTGCTGTGTAATATCACTTGCTTGTGCTCAACTTTCCAAGACACATCCGAACCTTGATGACTGGCATACCAATAAACACCTTCGACATCACCCAGTACCAATTGAATATCTGCATAATCTGCATTGGCAACCACAGAGCCGCCTGCCTGTAATACCGATTGAACAAAACTTGATTTCAAACCTAAATAATTCTCAAATCCATGATGATCTTCTAAATGATCATGCCCCATCGTTGTCCAAACCGCTGCAACAAAAGGTAGTCCTACAACACGCTGCTGCTCAATACCATGCGATGATACTTCATAAACCAAAGCGCCAATGTGTTGCTGATGCGCCAAACCAAGCAGCCGGTGTGTATTCAATAACGATGGTGTGGTATTGCCCAAATCAATCATATCATCAGCCGATTTTACCCAACCCAACGTACCCACTGACCAGGCCGAACCATAATGTTTGGCCAACACTTCTCTCAACATCCACGTTGTACTTGTCTTACCATCAGTACCCGTTATGCCTATGCACTGTACCGTTGTATTTTCTGTTTCAAACCAACGGCGCAAGAACTTCCCTGTAGCCTGCATATCAGGAAGACATGCACATACAATATCAAATTCTTGCTTAGCTTCGCCAACAAAGATGACAGATGACGCTTGTTTCTCTATCGCCTGCTGCACAATCTCCTGTTGACTATTCACTCTTGGCAAACATAAAAACGTATCACCTGCCTGAAGCAAGCGCGTATCATCAGAAATATTGGTAATTAGAATATCTTGCGAATAAACGCCTAAACCCAACATTAAGTCTGAAAGTTGTTTACTTGATACTTGAGGATTCAACTTATTCATTAAGCCAGACCTCCAATGTGTCACCCGCTTGCAAACCTTGCACCACCGCTGGTTCACTTCTGCTCACCCAACCTGAACCGTGTAACTGCAATTGTAGACCTGAATTTAAGGCGAAGCGCCGCACTTCACGAAGCGATAAACCGTACAACGAATGCATAGATTGCGTATCCGATTGCATGTTTGCCTGCTGAACTTTCCAACCTTGTTGTTTCACTTCATAGGATGGGCTTGTTGGTGCAACACCCAATATTGGTAGTGTTGTTTCTGCAATTTGTTTGAAAATAGGTGCCGCCACCGTGCCGCCATAAATACTTGTCTCTGGCTCATCAATAGCCACAACAATAACAAGCTCCGGTTTATCCGCAGGCACAATACCCGCAAAGACTGCTGTAAATTTATCCTTGGAATAACCACCACGTTTATCAGCCTTTTGCGCCGTTCCTGTTTTTCCAGCAACCGTATATCCCGTCGGCACAGCTTTTGTTCCTGTACCACCCACTTTGGTTGCATCACTAAGCATCTCTAATACATCATTGGCTACTTGCTCAGAAACAACACGGTGCCCTTGTGCTGCAACGCCTTTAATTAATTGTGGCGGATAATAAACACCACCATTGGCAAAAATAGAAAATGCTGAAGCCAACTGAATAGGGGTTACCGCAACGCCTTGACCAAATGCAATATTGGCAGTTTCAACTGGCCCCCAAGATGACAAAGGCGGCAAAAGACCCTTGGACTCCCCACCCAAACCAATGCGTGTTTTACGGTGAAACCCAACATCTTGTAATACGCCATACAAATCATCTTTACCGATATCCAATGCTAGTTTTGCTGCGCCAATATTACTGGATACGACCAACAATTTACGCAAATCAATCCAGCCCTCTGCGTGGTCGTCTTTGATGGTTTTACCTGCAATTTCAAACTTACCGTTTTCACAATAAATGAGGGAGTCTTTTGTCCATCTTCCTGTAGAGAGTGCAGCGGCAACTGTAAATGGTTTTAACACCGAGCCTGGTTCAAAGACATCAGTTACCACACGATTTCGCCAGTCCTTAGGTCGATACTGACCAAATGAATTTGGGTTAAATCCGGGCCAACTTGTCATCGCCAAAACTTCGCCGGTATGTGGATTCATGACCACGACAGAACCACCTTTCGCTCCTGTACGTTGAATGCCGTTAGCAAGTGCAGCATAAGCAATGCTTTGCACACTAATATCCAAGTTTAAACCAAGGTCTTGCCCATGTTGCGGTTGTTTAATCCAAGTGCTTCCAGGTAGCTTAATTCCATTGGCCGCCTTGCGAAGTTGCACTTTTCCTGACTCGCCTGAAAGCTTGCTATTAAATGCAAGCTCCAGCCCTTCTAAACCATGATTGTCGATACCTACAAAACCCAATAAATGCCCTGTTTCAGGACCATAAGGGAAGTACCTACGCCATTCTTTTTCAATACGCACGCCTGCCAAGTTTAAATCTTGCACTTGTTTTGCAATTTGCGGTGTCACCTGACGTGATAGCCATACAAAACCTTGTCGTTTACCAATGCGTGTTTCCAATTTATGCAAAGGCATAGCCAAAGCTTGAGCTAACCTGGGTAAATCTTGTGCGTTTAAATCTGCTGCCACAACAGCAACCGATGGCACTTCCACACTTTCAGAGAGTGTTCTGCCGCTTCTATCCAAAATTTTACCACGCGGCGCAGCCACTTCAAACTGACGAATGCGTTGGCTATCAGCCGCCTTAGCCAAGGTATCACTTTGCAACCATTGCAAATCAACGGCACGCACTACCATGAGCAATAACCCAAGGAACACAAATGCCATCACAGCCTCTAACCTACGGCGCGTTGCAATCTGTTCGCTGTTCATCATGGTTTCACCACTTGCATGGCACTCGGTGCTGACATACCCATCTCACGGGCTAAGCGACGTAACGTGTCTGGACGCATCATACTTGCGAGTTCCAGCTTTAAGTTTTGTACATCTTGAGATAGCAAAACCTTCTCTTTTTTAAGTTGCGACACGGTCTGTTCTGTATCCAAGCGCAAGTAAGAAAGCCAAATTTCACCAACTGCAAGCATACCAACACCTGCAATAATGAATATCACAGTGTATCTGCTCAACATGGCTCATCCAATTTTTCTGCAATGCGTAGCATGGCAGAGCGACTTCTAGGATTTTGCGCTACCTCTTCATCTGTGGCACGTACAGGTTTTTTTTGTACCCACTTCATCGTCGGTTTAAACCCACAAACGCACATGGGGAACTCACGAGGGCAAGTGCAGCCATGCACCTGCTTTTCAATCAAGTCACGAATACGCCTATCTTCGCCTGAATGAAATGAAATGATCGCCAACCTTCCACCTGCCTTTAAAAGCTTCATTGAAGTCTCAACGGCACTATCAATTTGGTTCATTTCATCATTCACCCAAATGCGAAGGGCTTGGAATGTACGCGTGGCAGGATGTGTATGACCATGCCTCATTTTTTTCGGCGTGGCATGAAAACAAACATTTTCAAGGTCGCGTGTTGTATTCAATTTACCTTCTTTTAAGGCTTCAAGGATGGAGCGAGCTATACGACCTGCAAACTTCTCCCCACCATATTCCCGAATCACTTTGACCAAGCCTTTTTCTGACACTGATTCCAATTTCTTGGACAAAGGCTGCCCTGATTCAAAGTCCATTCGCATATCAAGTGGGCCTTCTTGCATAAACGAAAAGCCTCGCTCGGCTTGGTCGAGCTGCGGGGAGGACACGCCTAAATCAAAACCAATACCTGAAACACTACTCCAGCCTTGGGCTTCTACTGCCTGCTGAATGCCTGCAAAATCAGTATATACAATAGTGAACCGCTGATCTTCTTGCATCAGAGTTTGCCCTGCTTCAATAGCTTGTGGGTCGCGGTCTAAACCCAGCACCTCTGCTTTATCAGAAAGCTGATTGAGCAACAAACGTGTATGCCCGCCACGACCAAAGGTTGCATCGATGTAGCGCCCATCTTCGTCGGTGCACAATGCTTCAATATACGGGGTCGCCAATACTGAAATATGCGCCGTGATCGTCATCAGAAATCCAGGTCCTGATTCTGGAGTAGTGCCAGTGATGCATTGAGTTGCTCATCCCATGCTAGGGCATCCCAGATTTCGAAAGTCTCAACAGAGCCTGCAAACACTGTACTTTTTGTGATTCCTGCATAGCTACGCAATGACTGTGGAATAAGAACACGCCCTTGCTTATCGGGCGCATATTCTTGAGCCGAACTAATCACTGTACGCTTAAATGCCTGCACGATTCTATCATTGCTTGGCCTTGCGCCAATTTTAGCCAACAAACGTCGCCATTCTCGCTGCGGATACACACGAAGACACTTATTTTGTGGGTCACGAGCTACAATAATAGATGTTTCGCTATAAGATTTCCGCAACACATCACGAAACGATGCAGGAATATTCACCCGCCCTTTTTCGTCCATATTGTTGGTATATTCACCTTGAAACATTGAAATCAACCCAGCCTCGTTTACCTTTATACTCAAATGGGCCATTTACCCACCTTTACCCACTATGCGCCAATATCATCCACTAAACAACCCTTGTCAACCCACTATTAACCTTTTTGCCACACTTCACTGCCTTATCGTGATAGTTGTCATCAAGCAAAAGAATCCATACAGTACGTCTATGAAAATTTTAATTGTGGAAGATGAAGTTCAAGTTGCTGAAGTTTTGCAAAAAGGTCTCAAAGAAGAAGGGCATGCCGTAGATATATCTCACGATGGTGAAGACGGTGGTTTTTTAGCCGAAGTGAATGATTATGACCTGATTATTTTAGATCTCATGCTACCCAAGAAAAATGGTATCCAAGTGTGCCGTGAGATTCGTGAGCGCGGTGTAAACACACCTGTTTTGATGCTAACAGCCAGAGACAGTATAGAAGACAAAGTTCGTGGGCTTGACGCTGGCGCTGATGATTACATGGCAAAACCCTTTTCTTTTCAGGAGCTTCTGGCGCGTGTTCGTGCTTTATTGCGCCGCACATCTGATAGTAAAACACCAACACTAAACATGGCAGATTTGGAACTTGACCCCATAAGCCGTCAAGTTACCCGAGGCGACAAAAATATTCGTGTCACCACCAAGGAATATGCACTCTTGGAATACTTCATGCGCAACCCCTATAAAGTGCTTTCGCGCACACTGATTGGGGAGCATGTTTGGGATATGAACTTCGACCCTGAAAGTAATGTCATTGATGTATATGTTAGCCATTTGCGCACCAAAGTAGATAAAGAGTTTTCTTTGCAACTTATTCACACACTGCGTGGACAAGGTTATATTTTAAGTGACAAATATGAGGATGCTGGATAACTGACTTCGAGCATGAGTAACCCTATCCAATCCCTTTACACCCACATGTTTCGCACTTTCCGTGGCAGATTAGCGGTCAGCTACGTTCTTGTAGAGTTTACTATCCTTCTCCTTGCTGCCGGTTTTATTTATTGGTTTCTTGCCAATGAAGTTTACCGTGAAGTAGATAATAAGTTGCAGCATGAAGCCCAAGAGATGATAGAATACTTAGCTAAAATACCACCTGAAAAGTGGAGTTCTAGTGCTGAACGATTCTCCGATGACTTTGATGGTTTTGCACAACTTATTAATCACAATGGTGACATTCTTTTTAGCATTGGTAAAAAGCTTGTTGGACATGAGAAAAAAGATGTCACCCAAGCTATCCAACAAGCATGGAAAACTAATGCGTCTATATTTATTTCCACACGTGGTTTGTTGCAAAATAATAACCTGCGTGTTGGCACTATCCCCATTCGCATACGCAATGAAACCATTGCCATCGCTATCCTTGCACAACCTACAAATCAAATTCAAAACTTTTTTAAACTACTTTACTTTATTGGTGGCACTTTAGGGCTTATATCCATGGTGATTTCGGGAGTTGTTGGTTATCGCATGGCAAAAAGCTCATTGCGCCCTATCAATGATATTACAGATGCTGCACAAGCCGTATCCAATGGTGACCTAAGCAGGCGTTTGGAAACATCCGTGCATGACGAAGAGATTGAAACATTGGTACAATCCCTGAATAAGATGTTTGATTGTTTGGAATCCAACTTCAATAGCCAAAAACGTTTTGTATCGGACACTTCACATGAATTAAGGCATCCCATCACCATTCTTAAAGGTGAAATTGAAGTAGCGTTGATGCAAAACCGTTCTCCTGAAGAATATAAAGCATTACTCAAACAACTTCTTTCTATCAGTGACCGCATGCAAAACATCGTCAATGATATGTTAACACTTGCTCAAGCTGATGCGGGTACACTCGAGATCCCACAAGAAAACATTGACCTGTCCCTACTTCTCCAAGAGGTTGGACAAGACCATTTAATCTTATTCTCAAAACGTCATATCAATCTAGATATCAATGTTCAAGAAGGTTTGGAAATCATTGGTGACCAACACCGAATCGAACGCGTTTTTTACAACCTTCTCAACAATGCTTTCCGCTATGCACCAGAAGGTTCAACGGTGACCTTATCTGCAGCTGCAGAAGGTGACTTCGTTAAAATCCGTGTATTGGATGAAGGTGAAGGTATCGCTAAAAAAGATATTCCCCATCTATTTGAACGGTTTTACCGCGCAGACGATGCACGCACCAACAAGCAAGGCGAAGGTGCAGGTTTAGGTTTATCCATTTGCAAACATATTGTACACGCTCACCAAGGTAAGATTTACGTTGTGGATGATGCTAGGCAAGGGGCAACCTTCGAAGTCATTCTACCCTTATCCAATATTAACCCAGACTACGCAAAACGTATTCAAGGTGTCATCACAACATAATTAAAGTATCAAACTCGTCCGTGTTAAGTCTGCAAATATTTTCTCATCTATAGTTTTGCAATGGACCAACTCAGCCGCAGGCAGATAAACATGTCCATACTTATAGAAATCATCATCCACAACTGTTTCATCCACCATCAAAATATCAAGATCTAAGGTTCTGGGTTTCCAAGAGCCTGATGAGCGATCTCGCCCGTGTTTATCTTCCAAACCTTTTAACCACAGCAACAGTTCTGTTTGTGACAAATGACTTTCTAATAAACAACAAGCATTAAGAAAATCATCACCATCCATGCCTACCGCAGCAGATTGATATACCAACGAAAACCGAACACTTGAAAACTTATCTCTGAGGGAATTTGCAGCATCCTTTAAATGCTGTTCAGGCTCAATGTTTGAGCCCAAACCCAACAGCACACGGGTCATGATGATTTGCTACCACGCTCAATCAATACTGCCACATTCTCAGAGCCACGCACAGCGCCAGGCTTAGACATTTTAAGGCGTACCCACGGCACCTGAAATTCCTCAAGTACAATTTTGGCACAATGCTCAGCCAATGACTCAATCAAACCAAATTCCGATGCTTCCACAAAATTAATCAGACGTTTGGATACAGACTTATAATCCAAGGTGTCCTCGATATTATCCGTCTTGCCTGCCTTGGAAATATCCCATGCCATTTCAAGGTCTAGGCGCACAGTTTGCCTTATTTCACGCTCCCAATCGTAAATACCAATCACCGTTCGCACTTCCAAACCTTCGATTAATACCAAATCCATATTTTCTCCCACAGCCCTTGTTTAACTTTTGCTCAAACCTTGGCGTACTACTTCAAACAATGCCACACCTGTCGCCACAGACACATTCAATGACTCCACCTTGCCTGGCATAGGTATTTTCACCAACTGGTCGCAACTTTCGCGTACCAACCTGCGCATACCCTCACCTTCAGCGCCCATCACCAAAGCATTTTTACCCGAAAATTTAATGTCGTGAATTAAGGTGTCCGCTTCACCTGCCAAACCTGAAATCCAAAAACCAGCACCTTGTAAATCTTTCATGGTTCGCGCCAAGTTGGTCACACGAAGCACAGGGATGCGCGCCAATGCTCCACATGCCGACTTGGACACAATCGGTGAACTTAAATCTGCTGCATGGTCTTTAGGAATCACAACGCCTGCGCACCCTGATGCTTCTGCGGTGCGAATACATGCACCCAAATTATGAGGGTCGGTGACTTGGTCTAAAATCAAAACCAAAGCTTCATTTTGACCTTCCATATCTTTTAGCCAATCTTTAAAGCTCACCGCACCTTTGGCAGCCATTTTTGCAATCACACCTTGATGCGGCACACCATCTGCCATCCTTTCCAAAGCTTCCTTGGGCGCAAAAGATACTCGCACCTTGGCTTTACGCGCCAAATGAATCAGCTCATTTAAGCGTGGGTGCGTTTTGCCCTTGAGCACCACCAATTCATCTATGGCTTCACCAGCGTCCAATGCATGTTTAACGGCATGTATACCTGCAATCTTGTTCAAACTATCACCTCTACCAGAATGAGCGCACTTCAACAGAGGCTACACTTGATGCATCTCTTTTGTATTGCAAAGCAACGGATAGTTGCTCTTGTGCATGGTATTGCACTTGCCCACCCCACACTTTCTTAAAATGATTGTCCACTGTGATATTTTCCAAGCCTGCATACCATAGCGCTTTGATATTCCCCCAGTCATTATATATACCCATGTGTGGCCTAAACCTAAGGTGAGGAAAGTCAGAGTGTATCGCAGCATCTGTCATAGCGTATAAGGCTAAGGATGAATTGAGTGCCCAAGTCTTGCCTGCACCAAAGCTAATAATCCCATCGTATGTGTTGGTAACCTGATTGGTTAGCTCTAAGCCAATACGCATTTGCCAAGACCATGCATCGT
>JALUNK010000178.1 GCA_027055255.1 Ghiorsea sp. | reverse complement strand
GGGAAGGTTAGGGCCAGCAGCATCTAAAAGATGAGATCCATCTTGATCAAGTAGTAGAACAGAGCCAAACATTTGAGGTGCTAGATCCTCAACAAATAGGATGAGTTGCTCTAAAATATTGGCAAGTGATATGTTAGGGTCAGTAATTTGTTGTAGAATTTTAGCTTGTCCAACTTGGAAGGCTTGCTGTTGATAACTGTCGTTCACATCGGCATAAATTAACACAATTTGTTCAAGTTGACCATGTATACCCAGGATGGGATACAGGTGAATGCGTATAAAATGATTCTTCCATGGTGATGTGGATTCGATTCCTTTGGGGTTGAGGTTAACCACAGGTGTCACCACCTGTTTCCCAGAAAATCCAAGCTTGATATCTTCGAAAACAGAGTGTTCTTTCAGCAAGTCATCATCGAACATATTATAATCTTTAAGCTCTTCTTTTGTGGATTCCCATAAATCTAACCAAGATTGATTGACTTGAACGATGTTACCATCGGGTGTTGTGATTTGAATAGCAAAAGGAGATTGCTCAATCAAAGCGCGATATTTATCCTCCATGGCATGTTGTTCTTGTTCAGCATTTAAAATGTATTCAAAGCTTTGACGCTGCTTAAAGAAAAGTACTGCAATCAGCCATGATGTTGCCAGCATAATCAATAAGGACATGAGTATGACCCATAACTGAACACGTTCTAAATGTTGATTATGTGTGGTCAACGATTCTTGAAGGGTGCGCCTTATCTTAGAAATTTGGGCATTAAATTGTTTGAAAAGTTTGTCGTAGACCTCATCTGATGGGGAGCCCACAGCAGAAATCTGGGCATGAGCAAGGCGATATTGTGTGGCATTCTTTAGTTGTTTAAATGTTGGTAAAGCCTGCTGAATAAGCTTAGGCAATGGTTTAAGCTCAGCATGTATGAGAAAGAAATGTTGGTGCAATCCAAGGAGATGCAGTGTTTTAAAATTGTTTTCAATGCTTACAAAGCGATCTAGAATAAGTTGTTTGTCTTCGGCATTGTCCACTGCCAATACTTCTTCTAACCACAAGTGGGCTTCGCTCATGTCCGCAATAATATGCTCAGATGCAGTTTCCAAATATGTGTGGGTGTCTGCAATGTGCTTGCTCAATTGCATTACATAGAACATACCACCAATCACAAAACACGCGGCAAAGAACATGGCCGCAATGAGTAAGCGAATATTACTTCTTATGGGCGGGGTGGTAGAGCTATGCATGCAGACAGCGTAGCAATAAAACCCATCCTTGTCGAAAGGTTATTGCTGAGAAGAAGTTATAAGCTAGAGTATTTTAATACCGTCAAGCGTTGCCATAAGAATAACATCAGCACCTTGATGGGAGAAGATACCGTTAGTGACAACACCAGGCACTTGATTTAAATCATCTTCAAGCTGGCGTGCATTTTTAATGGTTAAACCATTGACATCAATAATAATATTGCCGTTATCTGTTGTGAAACCTTCACGAACCTGTGCTTTGCCGCCAAGGTTATTAGCAATAGACATCACCAATGTTTCCGCCATAGGAATGACTTCAATGGGCAATGGGAATGCGCCAAGATGTTCAACTTGCTTGCTTTCATCTACAATACATACAAACTTTTCAGAGCCTGCAGCTACGATTTTTTCACGGGTTAAAGCGCCACCGCCGCCTTTGGTTAGATTTTTTTGCGGGTCAAATTCATCAGCACCATCTATATATACAGATAGCTTGCTGACTTGGCTAAGCGCATCGTTGAGTTCAAATACAGGGATACCATGCC
>JALUNK010000177.1 GCA_027055255.1 Ghiorsea sp. | reverse complement strand
GAATAATATTTAACGAACATATAATATCATTGCTACGTGTATACCAGTCTACAAAAGTTAGAATTGACTTTTCCTGTCTTGAAAGATTGTTTAGAGTTATGGTTTCTCGCTTATCAACTTCAAAATTCATTGACCTTAAATATTCAATCCCTTTTTCGCCAATAAATTTCATATTATGTTGCGTATCTTCTGGTAGGGTTAATATAGGAATATGTTTTTCGGATTTAGACATTTGATGCAATATGCTGTAGCTAAGGAACTTATCCATTTTTCCCTCTCAGTAGCTCTAAACTACGGATTATGCCGATATGGGATACTGCATAGGTTTCCAAGCATCTTTCCCTTTAGTTTCCGAGACTGGCCTGCGAGTTCATAATGGCTCATAATCTTTTTTCCAGTTCTTCACAGTCGGCTAGGTCACGTAGTCTGCCTGTAGCGCGTTTGTTTTTAATAAGTGACTGTAAATCAATATAAGGGATTTTTAGTCTATCTGTGATGTGATGTTCAATTTGAATGCTATCAAAACTTACACCATCAATGGCTGTAAGAATATCAATGCGCAGTGGAGCAATGCCAATTTGAAACACAGTACCTTCTTTGAGAAAGTCCTCTTTTGTGACTTCTGCTAAGGGTGCACCAAAAGCCTCTAAAGCAAGCCAAAGTTTATCAACATTATCTTCTTTTGGGTTGCTTAGAATATCAATGTCACCAGTGGCGCGTGTATAGCCGAAGATACTCATGGCATATGCACCTACAACAACATAATCCACTTCAAAACGATTAAGCTCTGAAATCATGTCAGCGTAGTCTTTAGCTAGCACGGATGAGTTTAACCTTTGATTTATCCATTTTTTTTGGCACAGGGCTAGGCCATGTCATGCAGGTGACTTCCCAAACTTGATTATAAATCATGTCTGGTTTTTCTTCGCCAAGTTTAAGAAGTTCACCTTTTGATTTGTTCATAGGCTTATTTTAGCAAATAAATACGAACATGTCTTTATTTTAACTGCTCCAAATCACGAACAGCGCCTTTGTCTGCTGATGTAGTGAGTGCCGCATAAGCTTTGAGTGCTTTGGAGACTTGACGCTTGCGACCCACAGGTTTCCAAGCATCTTTACCCTTGGCTTCCATGTCTGCTCTGCGGCTTGCCAAATCATCATCTGAAATAGCAAGGTTAATGCTGCGGTTTGGAATATCAATATGGATGGTATCACCATCTTCAATCAAACCAATTGCACCACCTTCAGCAGCTTCAGGGCTTGCATGACCAATGGATAGCCCTGATGTGCCGCCTGAGAAGCGACCATCGGTTAACAATGCGCAAACCTTGCCCATACCTTTGGATTTGAGGTAGGAGGTGGGATAAAGCATTTCCTGCATACCAGGGCCACCTTTAGGGCCTTCATAGGTGATAATCACGATGTCACCTGCTTTGATTTTATCATTTAAAATAGCAGATACGGCATCATCTTGGGACACAAATACCCGCGCTGTACCTTCAAACTTCCAGATGGATTCATCCACGCCCGCGGTTTTAACAATACAGCCACGCTCGGCAATATTACCAAACAACACAGCCAACCCGCCTTCCGTGGAATAAGCATGTTTCACACTGCGAATGCAGCCATTTTCACGGTCTGTATCCAAAGATTTCCAACGCTCGGATTGCGAAAAAGCAACTTGGGTGGGAATACCACCGGGAGCAGCGCGATACATCTCGCGAGCAGCAGTATTGGCTTCATTGACAATGTCGTTGGCATCCAAGCCATCACCCAAAGTTTTGC
>JALUNK010000176.1 GCA_027055255.1 Ghiorsea sp. | reverse complement strand
GCTAAGTTAATACTTGTGGTTGTTTTACCTACACCACCTTTTTGATTGGCGATGGAAAACACAGGCCCTATATTTTTATGTTTCACGTGAAACACCTCCATTGCCTTTATTTTGTTTTTGATAACAAACTATGCGCTGCTGTTCTCGTTGGTAAAAGTCTTCTTTGAGTTCCCAACCCGGGATATCAGGTAACTTTACCTCATTAGGAATAGGTAAAACTGCTAATCCACCATCAATAATATGTTTATCACATAAACCAATTAGCGTGCGCACTTCCGAAACAGCACGTGCAACACATACTGTTACATTCAATGGTTCAAGGTCATTAATATCTGCATCATATGCCGCAGCATTTAACTTTAATTTGCGTATGACATGTCGAATAAACTCAGTTCTTTTCTTTCTTCGCTCCACCAAAATGCCTCGAATGTCAGGACGGCGAATTAACAAAGGAATACCTGGCACACCCATTCCACTCCCAATATCCAACACTATAGCATTTTCAGGAATCCACTTCTCTAACAAAACTGAAGGTGTAATAAATGTATTAAAAAAAACATTTAAATCTTTGATGGATGTTAAATTCAACACCTTACGAAACTTCATCACTTCATCACAATATTTCAATTGTTCTTTATCCATGAGTCTTCTTACCCTTCGTTTTTGATTCAGACTTAAGCCAAATTATCATGCAACTCATTGCAGCAGGTGTGACACCGGAAATCCGTGATGCCTGTCCTAGGTTTAATGGTTTTATAACAGTGAGCTTTTGCCTCACTTCTGTACTCAAACCCAAGACTTTGGAGTAGTCCATTGTCTTAGGAATACGAATAGATTCTAAATTTGAAAATTTATCGACTTCCAACTGTTGCTTATCTAAATACCCATCATAATGAAGAAGAGCCTTCACTGAGCCTAAATCCCTAGCGTTTAATTCACCCAAATTTAACAGCGGGATAACCCTATCTACATCTACATCTGAACGGTGGCAGTAAGCAGAAACTGCCATGCCCTGCTTAGGCAGCGGCAAATCATACTCATCCAGTTTACTTTTCCACACTTTACCCGAACCAACCACGGTGGTTTTCAGTGTTTCCTTGGCTAGCTTCATCAACTGCAAACGTTTGTTAATTTTATATTTCCAAGCATCATTTAACAAACCCATATCCATTGCCTGCTCAGACAGACGAATATCAGCATTATCCTCTCTTAGTTGTAAGCGAAACTCTGCCCGCGAAGTAAACATTCGATAAGGTTCATTAACCCCTTTATGTACCAAGTCATCAACCATGACACCGATATAAGATTCTGCTCGCGTTGGAACCCATGCATCACGATCTAATGCTTTTGCTGCGGCATTGATGCCAGCCAATAAACCTTGTGCTGCAGCCTCTTCATAACCAGTGGTTCCATTGATTTGTCCAGCATGAAACAATCCTGAAACTTTTTTACACTCCAGAGTTGGTCGTAACTCAGTGGGATCCACATAGTCATATTCAATCGCATACCCTGGGCGAATGATATTGACGTGTTCTAACCCTTGAATAGAGCGTAAAAATTGCCATTGAACATCAATCGGTAAGGATGTTGATATGCCATTAGGGTAAACTTCGGCATGGTCAGCACCCTCTGGTTCTAAAAATATTTGATGACTATCCTTATCTGCAAAGCGCACCACTTTATCTTCAATACTCGGACAATAGCGAGGACCTTTGCTTTCAATCTGACCTGAAAACATTGGCGAACGTTCTAAATTTTCACGGATAATATCATGTGTTTTTGAATTTGTACGAGCTATTGCACAGTTTTCTTGCTGCTGATTAACCTGTTCTGTTACTATAGAGAAAGGTATTGCATTATGGTCACCAGGCTGTTGTTCTAGCGCATTCCAGTCTATCGTTCGTTTATCCAAACGTGGTGGTGTCCCCGTTTTTAAACGTCCTAAACGCAACTCTTTTTGATACAACTCCTGCGTTAACCCCTCAATCGCCGTATCACCTAAACGACCCGCAGGAAAACGGTTGTCGCCAATATGAATCAACCCCCCAAGAAAGGTGCCTGTGGTTAAAATGACTGTTGGAGCCGAGTGTTCTACACCAAAATTATCTAACACTCCTTTAATTTTACCTGATTCTTCAAAACATAAGTCATTGATTGAACCTTGATATAGGTGAAGGTTCTCTTGTTTATCCAAAAGGTGACGCATGGTAATATGATACAAACGCCTATCACATTGTGCCCGTGTTGCTTGAACAGCAGGTCCTTTTCGCTGGTTTAAAATACGGTATTGAATTGCTGCACTATCAGCAGCTAAACCCATCACACCACCAAGAGCATCAATCTCTTTCACCAAATGACTTTTACCCACGCCACCAATAGCGGGGTTACATGACATCTTAGCAATTGTATCTAAATTCTGGGTGATTAACCTAACTTTAGCTCCAAACCGAGCTGCTGCTAACGCTGCTTCACAGCCAGCATGGCCAGCACCAATAACTAACACATCTACTTTGCCATCAGGATGTTTCACGTGGAACATATTCTTTATCTTTTTCATAGCCACAAGATACAAAAGGTTAGATTCTTGGCTATATTTTTATATGCTATTAATCAAATAGACTATATTTTATATCTATAAACCTTTCTGAACACTACATTTTGAAAATAGGCAAAAAATAAGGGTAGCTACTAGAGCTACCCTTAAAATTTAAACACTTAAAACTTTAAGCAGATTTACGCTTCTCTAACATATCATGAATGATCGGTGAGAAGATTAATTCCATCGCAAGTAACATTTTACTTGATGGAACCACCAATGTGTTGCGGCGCGACATAAATGAATTATTCAACATCGAAAGTAAGTATGGGAAATCAATACCCCATTTCTCAGTGTTTCGAATACGAATCACCATTAAACTTTCATCAGGTGTAGGAACATCACGAGCAATAAATGGGTTTGAAGTATCTACCAACGGCACACGTTGGAAGTTAATATCAGTATGGCTAAACTGCGGTGTGATAAAGTGAACATAATCATGCATGCGCGATAAAATATTATCTACAACAGCCTCAGATGAATATCCTCGCATTGCAGTGTCACGATGTATTTTTTGAATCCACTCGATATTTACAACAGGTACAATACCTACCATTAAATCGGCATAGGGACGAACTTCTTCAACACCACCATGTAAACCTTCATAGAAAAGTAAATCAGAGCCTTCGCCAATATCACGCCAGTCTGTAAATTTACCTGAATCTACACCATACAACTTTGCTTCTTCATCATCATGAACATAAGTACGGGCTTTACCTTTACCTGTTTCACCATAAGACTTAAATAAATCGGCAATTTTATCAAACAAGTTAGCTTCATCAGAAAAGTGACTAAGGCGCTTACCTGCAGCTTCAAACTCAACTGACTTTTCTTTAAAAGTTAAGCGGTCAAACTTGTGAAAACAGTCTCCTTCAACAATTGCCGGTGTGACATTTTCCCTATGAAAAATATGCTCCAATGCAACTTTTGCTGTGCTTGTACCTGCTCCGGATGAACCGGTTACAGAAATAACTGGATGTTTAACTGACATAAATACTCCCTAAATTTTATTCAAAAAGAAAAATAAACCCTCTATGCGTGCGGTATTATGCAAGCAAAAAGTTATAAATACTACGCTTTAAATCCTCATAGGCATCAAAACATGCCGAGAACGCTCATGGTCTGCTTCCAATAACAAGGCAGGGGATAAACTATCTTTGAGTTTAATGCGCACAGTTGACGATTGAATTGCTGAAATAACATCACGCATATATTTAGCGTTAAAGCCCACTTCAATATCTAAACCATCATAGGATATAGCCATGTCCTCTTCGGCTTGCTCCTGCTCTGTATTATGCGCTACAATGGCTAGTTTATCCGAAGAGAACGATAACTTCACATCATGTGTGAAATCATTAGCCACCACCATACTTCTTCGCAAAGCTTGATCGAGCTGGTTTTTATCAACGGTGGCGATGTATGGATTCTGCTTTGGAATAACGTCTTCATAAACAGGATATTTAGCATCAATAACTTTTGATGTAAACCGTTGGTTGTCTATTTCAACTCTAACTTGTTGTTTTCCAAGACATAATGTTATGTTATCCTCACAAGAATCTGCTAAACGTTTAATTTCCATGACCGCTTTTTTAGGTACAATACATTCCGTAGTGTCTTGTTGATTTTCTAAAGTCAATTCACTTAATGCCATACGGTGGCCATCAGTCGTTACAATACGAATCCCGTGTTCTGTTGAAACTTCAAATAAACTTCCCGTTAAATACTTTCGTGTTTCATCATTTGACATAGCAAATGCTGTTGATGTAATCATACGGGTTAATTCTGTGCCTGAGATATTAATAGATAAATCAGTTTCATCTGAAGGCTCGCTAGGAAATTCATCCGCAGACTTAGTGGCTAATCGAAATTTAACACTACCACTCATGATATTAAGAAACCCAGCATCTGTTTTGAGTTCTACAGGCACTTCAGGGTTAAGTTCTTTTATAATTTCAAAAATCTTCTTTGCTTCAACAGTTAATGCTCCAGCTTGAATAACTTCTGCTTCTTGTTGACTTGAAAATGTGGACTGTAAGTCGGTTGCCGTGAGTTTTAAAAATTGTTCTTTAGTCTCAAAAAGAATATTAGCGAGAATAGGGTTGGTGTTTCTTTTTTCCACAATATTTTGACAACGTTGGATTTGTTGAAAAAGGGATGTACGCGAAATTTTTATGTGCATGTTCTATTATTCTCTCTTTCTTTAAATAAAATTATAGTCGTAGTAGGCTTTGTGTATAAACCGTATAACTAATATTTTCTTTTTTAAAATAAATACTTACTTTAAAAATATCCGTGCATATTTTTTTAAATAAGCTGTGGATAGAATGCGGATAATATGCTTTTTTTTTGATTTTGAAAGGTAATAGCTTTAAATCACAACTTATCCACAACTACAAAGGTTGTTTTATGGGCTTTATACACTTTTGACTAACCTTGTTTCAATAATTTGGTAAGTCTTTGAATTTCTTGATTAAAATCATCATTTGTATCACATTGTTCTTGGATCTTACGATGTGCATATAAAATTGTGGTATGGTCTTTTTTATCAAAATTATCGGCAATTTCAGGCATGGACATTTTTGTAAGCTCTTTGCTCAGGTACATGGCGACTTGACGTGGGAAAGCAATATTACGTTTACGAACTTTAGATTTCATATCCTTTGTGCGTATATTATAATAGTGAGCGACTTGTTTTTGAATCTCTTCAATCGTAATGACTTTAGATTGTAGTTGAAGTTGGTCGCGAAGCTTGTCTTGTGCGAGCTCTAAAGTTATGGGTTTTCGAGAGAGTTTTGCATAGGCGGTTAGGCGGGTCAAAGCACCTTCTAACTCTCGAACATTACTGGTAATTTTAGAAGCCAATAAAAAGTAAATATCTTCATCAAGTTCAATACCTGCTAATGCAGTTTTGCTTTTGAGAATAGCCATTCGTGTTTCAAAATTGGGTGGTTGAATATCAGCAACCAAACCCCAGTTAAAACGAGAACGAAGCCGTTCTGCTAAATGTTTAATAGCCGATGGATCTCGATCAGATGTAAGGATAATTTGTTTTTTTGCTTTATGAAGGGCGTCAAAAGTGTGGAAAAACTCTTCTTGTGTACTTTGTTTACCTTCAATAAACTGGATATCATCAATGATTAACACATCAACTTTTCTATACTTATTTCGAAAAGCTGCTGTTTTTTGTCCGCGAATAGAATCAATGAGTTCATTGGTGAAATGTTCACCTGTACGGTATGCAATTTTTATATCACCCTTTGAAGCTAATTTATTGGCAACTGCATTAATTAAATGTGTTTTTCCTAGACCTACACCGCCATGGATATATAAAGGGTTATATTGTTCACCTGGTTGATCTGCAACAGCTAGGCTTGCAGCATGGCAAAACTCATTACTAGAGCCGACAATAAAGTTTTCAAAAGTAAAACGTTCATCAATAAAGCCATCAATATTTGAATGTGATGTGGTCTTTTTAGGGGTGTCGGGAAACATTTCTAAAGAAGTGTCTACTTTGTAACCCAGTTGAAGGTGGTTTAAGTTTAACGAAGATAAGATAAGTAATATTTTCTCTTCACAATCTAATTTTAAACCATCAATAAACATTTGCCCAGGCACAGATAAACATAATGTGTTATTTTCTAAGCTGGTAGAGACAGGTTCAACCCAAGCTCCCATTTTTGCTGGTGGTAGTTGGGTGGCGAGTTGTAGTTTAATGAGTTCCCAAATTTTTTGATGATCCATGGCAGAAGCATAACCTCGATTGCAGGATAATTCATTAAGCATATTTTAAATTTTAACTATTCATAGACGAAATGATTCTTCATATTCAGTATGCCCAGCAATATGAGCAGATACCAAAACATAATTTTTGAAGAACAAGCCGAAGTTTTAGCGAATGTGAGCTTTAAGGGTGAGCAGAACATTATGCGCCTGAGAGCACCAAAAACGGCAAAAAAAGCCAAACCGGGACAATTTGTTCATATTCGAGTTTCGGATACTTTGCCACTTCGCCGCCCTATTTCCATCATGCTTGCTGACCCAAAGACAGGAACAATTGATTTATTGTACAAAAAAATTGGTGAGGGTACAAGACAGTTGGGTGAACGAAAAAAAGGCGAAATCTTACCCATGCTTGGGCCAATCGGGCAAGGTTTTGATTTGTCGGATACGGCTAAACGTTATGTTTTAATTGGTGGTGGTGTGGGTGTTCCTCCTATGGTATTTGTTGCCGATCAACTGGTTAACAAAGCTGATTTGGTCTTGTTTGCAGGCTCGGAAGTTGAGTTTCCATTTGCACTAAAACCTTCTACATTTATGTTGCCTGGTATTGCTGGTAATACAACTTTAACCATATCTTCACTTGAAGAGCGTGGTATTGCCTGCCGGCTGGCATCCAAAGCAGGTTTGTATGGTTGTTATGAAGGGCATGTACCTGATTTAGCTAAGGATTATTTATTAGCCTTAAGTGATGAAGAGCGCGGGCGATGTATATTATTATCATGTGGCCCTCATCCTATGCTCCATGCTGTGGCTAAGCTGGGGCGAGACTTGGGTATTCCTGCTCAACTGAGTTTGGAAGAGTTTATGGCCTGTGGTATTGGTGGATGTGCAGGTTGTGTAGTTAAAACGATTGAAGATGGGCAAGAAAAATATAAGCGTGTGTGTGTGGACGGCCCTGTTTTTAATGCAGACCAGTTACCAGAATTTGCTTAAAAAGGAAAAGAAATGAGTAGAAATTTTGTATTTACATCAGAATCAGTGGGTGAAGGTCATCCAGATAAGGTTGCAGACCAAATTTCAG
>JALUNK010000175.1 GCA_027055255.1 Ghiorsea sp. | reverse complement strand
GTTCAATTACATCAGTGCAAGCTGTATATGTTCCTGCGGATGACTTAACGGATCCAGCTCCTGCAACAACATTTGCACATTTGGATTCTACTATCGTATTGTCGCGTCAAATTGCAGAGCTTGGTATTTACCCTGCGGTGGATCCATTGGATTCAACGTCTCGTCAGCTTGACCCTAAAATTGTTGGTATTGAGCATTATGAAGTTGCACAAGGCGTTCAGCGTACCTTGCAACGTTATAAAGAGCTTCAAGATATTATTGCAATTTTGGGTATGGATGAATTGTCCGATGAAGACAAGTTGACTGTGAACCGTGCGCGTAAAATTCAAAAATTCTTGTCTCAACCTTTCCATGTTGCTGAAGTATTTACTGGTTCTCCAGGTGTTTACGCGAAGAAAGATGAAACTATCAAAGGTTTCAAAGGTCTTTTAGCTGGTGATTATGATCATCTTCCTGAGCAAGCGTTCTACATGGTTGGTTCTATTGAAGGCGCTGTTGAGAAAGCAGAAAAAATGCAGGCTAAAGGTTAATTATCATGTCTAGCATGGAAGTTTTAGTCGCTACAGCTGAGCGTGAAGTTTATAGTGGTCAGGCAACCATGTTGATTGTACCTGGTGCTGAGGGTGAACTTGGTATTTTACCAAAACATAGCCCTTTATTGTCTGCCCTGAAATCAGGCGAACTACAAATCACTAACGGTGATGAAGTGGATGAGGTGTTTGTTTCTGGTGGTTACATGGAAGTGCAACCAGATAAGGTGACAATTTTGGCAGATACTGCAGAGCGTGCATCTGATATGGATGAAGCTGAGATTGTTGCAGCACAACGCCGCGCTGAAGAACTTGTTTCATCGAAAAGTGGTGATGTTGATTTGGCTATGGCTGAAGCAGAGCTCTCAATGCTTACCGCACGTTTACGTTTGCTTCGTAAAAAGCGGAAATAATAAAAGTTACTATTATAATAACTGTAAAATGGGTCGCCTTAGGGCGGCCTTTTTTATGCCAAATATTGCTTGTTTCGTTCTTTCTTTTTAAAGTAAGGCATGATTGTTAAAAATGAGAATCGTATGTCTATGCGTACACGATTAAAGATTTGCGGTATTACGCGCTTAGAGGATGCCCTGCTGGCATCAAAATACGGTGTGGACGCTATAGGTTTTGTTTTTTATGATAAATCACCACGCTATATTCATCCTGAAAATGCCGAGAAAATTATTCAAGCATTGCCACCTTTTTTAACGATTGTAGGATTATTTGTAAACCCTAGACAGAATGATATTGATGATGTGTTAGCTGTATGTTCGCTAGATATCATACAATTACATGGTGATGAATCAGCAGATTTTTGTGCATCGCAAAAACGCCGAGTGATTAAAGCACTGCCCGTCTCAGATCAAGAAGACTTATTGCAGGTTGCTGCTTATGATTGCACAGTGCTCCTTGATGCAAAAGCGCCTTCGGGTGTTTATGGTGGTACGGGCAACAGTTTCGATTGGAACATACTAAGTGGGGTCAAACATCGTTTTCCACTTATCCTAGCCGGTGGTATAGACCTAAATAATGTAGCTGAGGCAAAATGTATCCAAGGTTTTTATGCTTTGGATGTATCGTCTGGTGTAGAGTCAGCCAAGGGCATTAAAGATAAACAAAAAATGAAAGAATTATGCGAGAAGTTCTGTGATTAATTATGATTTAAGCATTAAACATGCACCAGATGAAGGTGGTCACTTTGGAGATTACGGAGGGCGTTTTGCTGCTGAAACTTTGATGCAGCCGTTGAAAGAAATTGAGGATGCATTTTTTT
>JALUNK010000174.1 GCA_027055255.1 Ghiorsea sp. | reverse complement strand
CCGCAGAAAAACTTACTAAAATATCTTTGGAGCATGAAAGTGTGTTATTTGTAGGGCATGGAGTTTTCAATAGAATGTTAGCTAATGAATTAAGACAATCAGGGTGGTTTGGTCCAAAGAACCCAGGAACCAAACATTGGAGCTTTGGCGTGTATGAGAAATAAAAGGAAAAATCGGGGACAGTGTACTTCATTTATCACTTCTCTAGTTCAGGTAGCGGCAATACTGCGTTAAACGTTGATATATAAAGCTGGTTCCATCCGTTCATGCAGAATATGAACAATCACAATATGATTCTCTTTTTGCATATAAAACACCACATGTTTGCCCACGTGCAGGCTACGTATAGCATGATAAATTTCAGGTCTAATTTTGCCTAAACATGGCGTTTCCGCCAATGTATGAAAAGCATCATCCAGCATTTTTAGGTAAGTATTACGCTGCTTTTTACCCCATGTTCGCTCGGTGTATTGAGCAATTTGCATGAGGCTTGCTTTGGCATCAGGTGTGAGCTTGAATTGGCTCATCAAAGGGCTCACGATGATTGGTTATTATCCATATCTTGCAACATAGTATCCAGCGAGTAATCAGCATACACACCCTGCTCTGCATCACGAATAGCTGGTTGTAGGGTTTCTCTAAGCTTGGCAAGCTTGAGTTCATAAAGGATTTTTTCATTGGTATCCACATTTCGTATCGCTTCGCGGATAAATTCGCTGGCATTATTATACATGCCTGTGGCAACTTTATCTTGTACCTGCTTCATCAATTCAGGGGTGAGAGAAATATTCATGGTTGGCATTGATTTTCTCCTTTATTAACATCTTTTGTCAAAAACCATACAAACTTTGCCATATCATGATTGGTTTTGTCAATCAGTAGTCAAAATAAGCAAGGCACTGTCACCCTGAGCGTAACCAAAGGGTCTTAACTATCGAATCCCCAAACCTAACTGCAACTCATTGTCTTGATGATGATCTTCCTGCTCAAAGCTGCTGATGGTTAGCCCAACCAACCGCACAGGTCGTTTTCCTGCTTGGGTATGTTGAAGAAGTTCTGCGGCTAAAAATAAGGCTTGCGCTTGTTTAATAGGTGCAGGCATGGTTTTTGAGCGGGTGACTTGCGTAAAATCTTTGTATTTCACTTTGATGGTGATGCGCTTGCCTTCAAGCTTATGTTTATCCAAGCTTGTAAATACTTGCTCTGCCAAGGTTTTGAAGTGTGCTAAGAGTATATCTATATCCAAAATATCCTCGGCAAATGTGGTTTCCTTGCCCAAAGACTTACGCTCTCTAAAACTTTTAACTGGGCGCTCATCTATCCCCCTAGCGATGTTGTAGTAATACCTTGCAGACTTACCAAAATGCGCCTTCAAATCAGCTAACGACCAAGCTTTTAAGTCTTTGCCTGTATAAATATCCAAGCTGTGCATTTTCTTTTCTGTGGCTGGGCCAATGCCATAAAACTTACCAATCTTTAAGGCTTGCACAAAAGCAGCACCCTGCTCTGGTCTAATCACATATAATCCATCGGGTTTATCCATATCTGATGCAACTTTGGCTAGGAATTTATTGTAGGACACCCCTGCGGATGCAATTAAACCTGTTTCTTGCTTGATTTCAGCTTTAATGGCTTTGGCAATATCGGTGGCAATGCCGTTAAACGATTCTGTGTAGCTTACATCCAAATAAGCTTCATCCAGCGATAAAGGCTCAACTTGGGCAGCATAACGCCAAAACACCTCACGAATTTGAGCTGAAGCCTCACGGTATGCCGCAAAGCGTACAGGCACAAAAATCGCTTCAGGGC
>JALUNK010000173.1 GCA_027055255.1 Ghiorsea sp. | reverse complement strand
TTTCTGTGCTGGTGGTAAACATATCCTCGCGGAACTTTTCCCAGTGCCCAGATTTTTCCCAAAGCTTTCTGTCCACCACTTGTGGTGTTTTGATTTCTTGATAACCATTGTTCTGCATGACGGAACGGATTTCATTCTCCACCACTTGCCAAACATTCCAACCTTTTGGGTGCCAAAAAATCATGCCTGGCGCTTCTTCTTGCAGGTGAAACAAGTCTAAAGTCTTAGCAAGTTTCCTATGGTCACGCTTTTCCGCCTCTTCCAAACGGTGCAAATAAGCTTTGAGTTCATCTTTGGAAGTCCACGCCGTGCCATAGATGCGGTGAAGCTGCTCATTATCCGCATTACCTTCCCAGTATGCACCCGAGACTTTCATCAATTTAAAGTGCTTCAATTTAGACGTGTTTGGTACATGTGGGCCACGACAAAGGTCAGACCATTCACCTTGTTTATATAAACTCACTTCTTCGCCCGCAGGAATGCGACCAATCAATAACGCTTTGTATTTCTCGCCAATGCTCTCGAAATGTTCAATCGCATCATCACGCGCACAAACCTCACGCACGATCGGTAGCTTGCGCTTGGCAATCTCTTTCATTTTCTTTTCAATCACTTTCAAATCATCAGGCGTAAACGCCCGCTCAAAAGCAAAGTCATAGTAAAAACCATCTTCAATCACAGGGCCAATGGTCACTTGTGCAGATGGGAAAACCTCTTGCACAGCCATCGCCATCAAGTGCGACGTGGAGTGGCGAATAATATCTAAGGCTTCATCGGATTTTTCAGTAATCAAAGCAACATGATCACCATCAGATAAGGCATGGGATAAATCAACCACTTCATCATTTACTTTCGCAGCAATAACAGCCCTTGCTAAACCTTCACCAATATCTTTGGCTAAATCAAAAGCAGTTGCGTTACCATCTAGGGTTCGTGTAGAGCCATCTGGCAATTGAATATTCATAAGAAAGCTCGTACTCCTTGCGTTATACAAAAATGGTAGGCTCGGGCGGTTTCGAACCGCCGACCCCCACCATGTCAAGGTGGTGCTCTACCCCTGAGCTACGAGCCTGCATTCAATACCCTACTTTTCGTAAGGGCTGCGCATTGTATAAAGAAGCCTGAGCAAGGCAAGTACTACTTCATACGCTATTTACTTTTTAGGTTGAATACACCTGCCCAATCATTCGGTGGTGGTGTTTGTATGTAAGTCTTCAAGCGGTTCATCATGACTTCATAAAGCCCACACTCTGGGTTTTCCACATACAAAATGGTCATAGCCTGTAACGCATCTTCATATTGACCTTGCATCATCAAACTCCAAGCTTGCTCATAAGCCCTACTTTCTTGTATTTGTTCTTGTGTAACCTCGCTTCTCACACCAATGGGTTGATACAAATCAACAGGTTGAGAGCGGCCAACCACACGCACCCTATCAATAAAACGTGCAGATACTTCGTTACGCACCAATACATACGTATCCTTACTCATTAAAATGGGCACACGGTAAACCTTACATACACCTTCAAGCCGCGCTGCCAAATTCACATGATCACCCATAATAGTATAATTCATACTCAATTGTGTCCCCATATTTCCCACAACCATAGGTCCAGAATTGATACCAATGCGCACGTACACTTCAGGTAAACCCTCTTCTTTCCATTCCTCACGTAAGAGAGTCAATTTTTTTTGCTGCTCCAAAGCCGCAACGACACAGCGTACGGCATGATCCTTAAGGTCAATGGGTGCACCAAAAAATGAAATAATGGCATCACCTTCATATTTATCGATGGTTCCTTTTTGTGCCAAAAGA
>JALUNK010000172.1 GCA_027055255.1 Ghiorsea sp. | reverse complement strand
GTGCTAGATATGGAGCGAGATGCTTGGTTGAAAAATCAAGAGACACAAGCTGGCGTGCAAGTTAGCAGACTGGGTGATGAGTTGAAAATCCCTATGTTGGCGGGTAGTGCCGCTGAAACAGACTTCGTTATGCGTAATTTTGCGGAAAAGGTACCTTATGTAACAGCTGTATTTTTTAAAAGTTCATCATCGCAATTGTGGTCAGTTGGTGAATTGGGTAACATTGAACAGGTTTTGAGTGAGGTTGAACTTTCGCATGAAACCATACGTTTACCTGTCGATGACTTATGGTTTGCTAAGCAAGTGACTTATGGAGGTACCAATATTGCACTAATTGCGGTGCGTTATTCCGAAGAAGCATGGGATGCCATTGCGAGTCAATTATTGCAGCGTATGTTGTTGGCTGCATTTTTTGTAATTGTATTGTCAGGTGTATTTGTGTATTGGCTTGCAGGACGTATGAGTAAACCGCTGGAAGATTTGGCTTTAGCTGCGCGGCATGTGGCATATGGTGATTACCATCAACACTTGGAAATTGTCGGCAATGATGAGTTAAGTGATGCGGCAGGACAATTTAACAAAATGGTTGAAGAATTAGCGCATAAGGAAGAAATGCGGGCTGTATTGGGCAGGTACCTTAACCCAGAATTGGTATCAGACGTATTTGAAAGTCGTGGTCTAGGTAAATTAGAAAACCGTAAGCAAGAAGTCACGGTGTTATTCGCTGATATGGTCCAGTTTACAGCATTTTCAGAAAGTACAGATACCGAAGAAGTGGTTGAGGTACTTAACCAAAACTTTGAAGTTTTCCACCGTATTATCGATTATTATGGTGGTCATGTGGATAAGTATATTGGTGATGCTGTGATGGCAGTTTTTAATCATCCTAAACAAGATACACAGCATGTTCGGAATGCAGTGATGGCTGCTGTAGCTATGACTGAGGCATGTCGAAAATTAGCCGTATTACGCAAAGATGGTCAGGCTGTTTCCTTTCGAGTTGGTTTAAATTGTGGTGATGTTATTGTTGGTAATATTGGTGCTGCAGAGCGCTTGGAATATACAGTGATTGGTGATGCTGTGAATGTAGCCTCGCGTATGGGTGGTTTGGGTGAAGGTGGTGAAGTTGTATTACCATTTGCAACATTTGAGGCAGCAGGAGAAGGCTTTTCCTTTCAAGATATGGGTGAAATTTCTGTCAAAGGTGTAAGTGAACCTCTGCGTTGTGGTGTGGTAAACATTGTGGATGATACCTTATATCATGATATGTGTATCTCTGTTGCTATGGCATTTGATTCAACACTGCCTACTGATGTAAGAATGATTATTGGAGATATTGAAAAATGAACCAGCGCGTATATGTCATATTGATTGCTGCTTTGCTTTTGTCAGGTTGTGCTGGTAAGGGCGGCTTTAATGATTTTCGTGTATCAGTAGGTTTGATTAGTTCGTATAAAGCGGCTGAAGAAGCATTTAAGAAAGGTGAAATGATGGAAGCACGTCAGCGCTTAGTATCCATCAAGAAAACAGATAAAGATTATGACAAAGCACGTAGATTTTTAAATAATAAAGTTGACCCTGCGCGGTTCAAATTACTTCGTTACTATGCAAGAAAGGGAAAAAGTGAAGAGGCAGATGGTCATTGGGCGCAAGCTGAAGAAGCATATAAAGCTGCGGCAGGTTTATCTCGTAGCCCCAAGGCGTTGTTGCGTTATCAAAAGGCGATGAATATTAAAGCACGTCAATTACGTATGCAAAGCTTGTATATGCAGCGCTTACAAGAAGATGATGCTTGGTTAGAATGGCTGGATAATTATACACCAC
>JALUNK010000171.1 GCA_027055255.1 Ghiorsea sp. | reverse complement strand
CCAAGGTGAAGCACATGCTGAAATGCTTCATGCAAAGCTGGCTCAGGAATATCGGGGTTCAGTTTTTGCAGCGAAATCAAAAACTGTTTTTCTAATACAACACTATCAAAGGCATCACGCTGAGGGTTCTCGCTTGTAGGGTTAATATCCGCATCATTGTAATAGCTATAACCCTGCCCTTTAAGAAGCTCGATAAGATTTTGCTCTACGGCACCTTCAGTTAAATCACTCATCTTTACCTTCAAGTTTGGCAATCATCCTATCAAAATCAGAAATATAATTTTTATCCTGTATCACCCGATATTTATCATATTCTCCTTCTGCTTTGAGTTTGGCTTTCAATGCTGATACTTTGCCCTTATCCGCAAGGATGGGGTAATCCGACAATTCCAGAAACTTATCCAAAAACACAACCCAATCCTGCATGTTCATCACAATACCACGCTTGGCTCTATTTTCTGCCAAATCCAAATAGGCAGAAACAATCCTTTCCAGCTCTTTTAAGTGTGATTCTTCAAGATAGTTCTTAGCAATGGCTACATCCGACTTTAAGATTTTACCTTTGGGAGCATTTTTCCAAGTTTCCAAGCCCATATAAATCTTATCTGCATCAGCTCTACTATAAATAATCTCTGCGGCTGTTTTCCCTACAATCGCCCAGTGCAGTTTATTCTGCGTGGTCGCAAAAAAGTCCTGCGTGATGGGAGCTTGGCTGTCATAATCAGCAGACAAGGCATAAATATCTGTTATTTTCTGGTAAAATCGGCGTTCACTCAGCCTGATTTCACGAATCCGCTCCAACATTTCATCAAAATAATCTTGCCCGAAATGTTTAATTTGTTTCAATCGTTCATCATCCATGGCAAAGCCTTTAATGATGTACTCTTGGAGCACATCTGTTGCCCATTTGCGAAATTCAATGGCTCTGTGTGAATGAACACGATAACCCACCGCAGTAATGACTGTGAGGTTGTAATACTTTGTTTGATAGGATTTACCATCTGCCGCAGTTTGTCGGAAATCCCGACATACTGAATCTTCAACAAGCTCCCCATCACGAAATATCTTCTGAATGTGTTCAGCAATCGTGCTACGACCTTTGTCATAAAGCTCGGATATTCCTTTCTGCGTTAGCCAAAGGGTTTCATCTTGAAAGCATACATCAATATTGACCTTACCTGTTTTCGTTTGGAAAATAACAAAATTTGAGAATTGCTGCAATGTCATAGAGCCTCCCAATGCCCTGACTTATCCGAGCCAATGCGTTGTAGTTTTCCTTCATCCTGAAGTTTTTTGATGGCTCGACCAATGGTACGAATATCTTTGCCAATCTTTTCTGCCATTTGCTGGCGAGTGATTGAAGCATCAGCCTGAACCAGAGCAATGATGGCATCGGGTGTTTTCATGCCTTCAATATTTACAGGGGCGTTTGGAGTGATAGATAGAGGGGCGTTTACAGAGACGTTTTCTAAGGTTTGGAGAATCGCCTTGAGCATAAACTCGATAAACACCGTGCTATCCGCTGCTGAATCAGCACTGCCCAATACCTGATAATAATCCTGTTGATGTGTTTTAATCACGCTTTCCAGAGACATATCCGCAAACAAGGGGTTCCACTCGGCAAGCATCAAGGTTTGCCAAAGCCTGCCCGTGCGACCATTCCCATCAATAAACGGATGAATAAATTCAAATTCATAGTGAAACACACTGCTTACAATCAATGGGTGAGCATCGGATTGTTTTGTCCACGCCAACAACTCCGCAATCAAGCCTGATATTTTGTGTGCTGGTGGGGCAACATGCACAACCTCTTTGCCTTTATATACGCCCACAGGTTTACTACGGAATGCACCAGCTTTCTTCAACACATCACCCATCATCAAGCGATGTGCTTCCAGCAAATCATCCAACTGATAGGGGTTTAGCTCATTCAGCCTATCATAAGCCGCAATCGCACCTTTCACCTCGGCAAGCTCACGCACCGATGCCAGCACAGGTTTACCATCTAACACCGCAGACACTTGCTCTTCACTCAAAGTGCTGCCTTCTATCTGCAATGTGCCTGTAATCGTTTTGATACGGTTGGCTTTCCTAAGCTGTGGTGAAGCATCAAGAAAATCCCGCTGCACAAAACCAACCTGTTCGCTCACTGCGCTGATGAAATCAATGATTTTGGTAGTGATAGTAAAGGGTGGTTGGTAAGTCATGCTTTGCCCTGCCAAATATGCCGAGTTTTCCAATCGTTTGGAAAACCCATTGCGGCAACTGGAATACTATGCGAATCAATCAGGCTTATAAGTCTCGCTCTCCAATGGTGGTCTGGCGCGACAATATTCATCAAGTGCAACATCATCGTTAATGAGTTGTAGATTTTCCTTGATTCACTTATGAATTGCCCTCTCAATCGCTTTGGTGCTGGGGCAGGTATCGTTGGAAGGACAGTTAACTCTCGATTCCATAACCTTGAATGATGTGCACAAATATTTCGTACCGTTGATAAATGATGCAGCCATGATTGCAGCGTTCTTTCATTCACACCGTATGTCTTCGCAATAGCTGAGCGCGTTCCCAAAGGTTTCATATTTTGATACCAACGCGATAGCAAACCCAGCGACATTACTTCGCATACAGCCCAAACTGGCGGTAGATCATCTGAATATTCCTGGCATAAATGACGAATAAACACTTCATCCGCTCTGGCCACCTCACCCTTTAATTGATTAAGGTTCTTTTCCCAATGGTATCGTTTACGTGCAAGCGTAGGGTCAAGATGTGCGTGATGACCATGGTGATGCGCAAACTCATACGCCCAACGAGCGCGTACCGACACCTCAATTCGCTCTATCGCATCCAGTACAAGCAAGCGAAGTTCGCGGTCAAACACATATAGGTTGAGCACCTGCTCGAAAGAAGTGCCTGCCTTAAATGTATGACTCTTGTGATCTGCTTCAAAAGGAAGCCAGTAAGCGGCAAGTCGATAATAATTGAGATGCCGAAGATAGAATTGAGCAGATTGGGCATCATTGATTTCCATGCCGCGTTGCTGAAGAAGTTTAACCTGTTGCTGGTAGGTTGTAGGTGTTTTAGAAAAAGGCCGCTTCATCAAGCCGCCCTCTGAAACAAAGCAACCCGCCAAGGATACACTTTCGCGCATGGCCTTTGACGGGTTTTCTTGGCGCGAATCATAGTGCTAAAACAGCGCTTTGGAAAGCAAAAACTTAAAACCTGCGCAAAGCCGACCTGCTCACTGATGGCGCTGATGAAATCAATGATTTCGGTGGTGATGGTGAATGGCGGTTGGTAGGTCATATTATTGTCTATTATTCCTCAGTCTCATCTTTAGGTTCAGTGAAAAGTTTAATTTGATTCTTCATTCTCTCTTTTCTTAAACCGCTTTGTCTTAAGACAGGCTCTTTTTTCTTGTACTGAGCAATTGAATAAACCTCGGATACTGAATACCCTTTTTTCACTTCATCACCAAAGTCATCATAAGTAATCGTAATTTTTAGGTGGCAAACAATCGTACTACCATGAATAAAAGAATGCTGCCCACTTTCAACCTCTTGCTTAAATGAACTATCACCCATGCTAAAGTCTATTTGCTCGCCTTTATATATACCACGCCACTTAAATCTTCCTTTATTCAAAACAGGAGAAATAATCTCAATTTCAGCATCATCATCTTCAATGAGTTCTTTGCTATCGTGAAGGATAAATTTTCCAAAGTCTTTTCGTTCAATAACATGTTCCTTGCTATTAGAAGAAACACCCATGAAACCTATTTGATGGACTTTCTCATATTTTTCAACTTTCTTATAAAATGCTGAAACTGAACGGATTACCTTTTTATCACTTAATGCTTTAAGAAGGTCATTTTCTTTAACGGCATTATCCAACCGTAAACCTTTGAGAGTCTCTTCCTTAATTTTCTTATCAAGTTCCGCTATTTCCTTGTCCTGCGTGAAATAGTATGTAATCACATTATTTATTGATGGTGATAAAAATGTAACAACCACTCCTAGTAAAATATAAACCTCTTGAAGCCCACCTTCTTCGTAAGCAACGGATTCAACAGTTATCGGAGTTCCTGAAAGTTCAGCAATACGAGATACAGCATCAAGAAAGTCTTTTTCTGCTCTATTTCGAGTTTCCGCATCCATACTATGCGCCCCATCTTTGAGGTAGTAATGAATTTGAAACTTGTGCTTCAACTTTTCACTCATAGGGCCTCACTTGCCCACTCATCAATTTAGGCAAAAGCGTATCACGGGCTTTGGATAGGGTTTGGATTTGGGATGCATTATTTTTTATCTTTTCAAAAATAGGCACTATTAATTCATTAAAACCGTCCATAGTTTCAATATCAGGCACAACCATCATCCAGTCTTTCAAAATATCGGTTTTCAGGTTCTTAAACACACTTCCATTACCTTGTTGCAATAGAGGTTTACGAATATGCTGGAAAAACAGGTATAAATAATGATATGAAAAAATGTTGGTACTTGGGAAATGAAGCCAGCCATCATGAATGCAACTATCAAGTTCTAAAAACTTTGGTACTCCAGGTGTTGCACTGTTTGAAAGAACCAAAGAGCCTTTTTTTAAGAGTGTAGTTTTCTTCAACCCTTCTTTTTTGATATGCTCTTTGACTTCAAATATGAAAGGTGAAGATGTTGCAGTAGCATCAGAGATTTTTAACCAATGGTAACCTGAATCCGAGATATAATCCTTAATAGGTCTTGGAGAACCGCCACGTTTAACTTCTAACGCATCACCCAAACGTTCAACCCGCCAGCCTTTGGGTATCAATCCTAGTTCGGATTCGACCATTTCGCCGCCAGATGATTTATAGCCCCTCTCCCGCTGGGAGAGGTCGGGTGAGGGGTGAGTTTGAGGAAACTCAAACTCACAAAACCACTCTTTGAAAATCATTTGGGCGAGGGTTTCCAGTGTTTTGTTTTGCTCACGCAGCAGCTCTATTTTTTCATCAAACGAAGAAAGCACATCCGCAATGGCTTTTTGTTCGGGGAGAGGGGGAAGGTTAATAGGATATTCCCTCATTGTTTTTAACGAAACATTTTTAATGGTGGTGCCGCCAGCCAACCTATCTATATATTTCTGAAAATGCCTGTTCGTCAGGGTGTACTTGATAAATAACTTACTAACATCACCTAGCACATTAAAATAACAGGCACTTTTCCCCAAAAAACACTTTTCATCATTATATTCTGCGACATTACCTAAAGTACCGTTGATGGATACTAACAAAGTTCTATTGTTTAAGTCTTTCTTATACTTCTTGAACTCTTCAACCGAAGTTCTTTTGGTGTCTTTAGTGAAAACAATTCTTCCATCACGAAGGTTATTCCCATTTATAAAGTAGTATTCGCCTTCAGCATCATACTTGGGCGTTCCATGTAACCCATCACCTAAATGAGATACAACCTCCGCTAGAGTTGTCTCAACCCATCCTTCTGGCAAATTACTCATGGCTCGTTCTCCCCGTAAGCAACAGAATGACTAAGCCAATCATGCGCTCCTTGCTTGTTGGGTCGCTCTCGGCAATCAGCAGAGTGATGGCGGTTAGGGCTTGGGGCGTAAGCTTGCCTTTGAAATCGATGCCCGCCTTTTGCAGGAACCAGATAAAGGCAAAGGCGGCAGTGCGTTTGTTGCCATCGTTAAACGGATGATTCTTGATGATGAAATAGAGCAGATTGGCGGCTTTTTGTTCCAGCGTGGGATAGACATCTTCGCCAAAGGCGGACTGATAGATGTTGCCGACAATGCCTTGCAGGCTTGCCTCGCTCTTTTCCTGTGCAAACAGAGCGGTGGCTTGCCCTTTGCCGATTAAATCCTGCTTCAACACCGCAACCGCCTTGTATAGCTCGCCCGCTTCAAGCTGAATACTGCTACGGTTGCTGCCTTGGGTGGGTAGATTGTCTTCATCGTAGGATTCCAATGAGAACCAAGTTTGGGCAAAAGCTGTGACCAATGCCAGCACATCATCGGTCTGCAACTGCTGATTATCCTGCGCCAGTGCTTTGACCTCTTCGACGGCATGGAGAAAGGTGTCGTAATTCTGGGCAATGCGGCGGGGATTGATGGTGTAGCCTTGGGTGATGTGTTGTTTGAGGGTTTGGGTTGCCCATTTGCGGAAATTCGTGGCGGTTTTGGAGTTCACCCGATAACCCACAGAGATAATCATATCCAGATTGTAGTGATTGGTGTTGTACATCTTGCCATCTGCAGCAGCTATTCGGAATTTCCGAATAACTGAATCTTCTTCCAGCTCGGCAGTCTTGAATATGTTTTTGATATGCTCATTGATAGTAGGAACATTCACGCCAAACACTTCAGCAAGCTGCTTCTGCGTTGCCCATACCGTTTCCTGCTCGGCATCGGCTTTTAGCGCAATCGCACCATCATCGGTTTGATAAACAATCAGCTTGTTTTCTTCGCTCATAATTCAAAACCAATCTTGGCAAGCTGGGTTTTGATTTGTTCATCCAGCTCTTTCTCTTTTTGCATTTGGGCTGCAAGCGTGGTGGTTAAATCCTTCATTTTATCTTCAAAGGGTATGCCATCATCCTCTTCATCAGGAATGCCTACATATCGCCCTGGGGTGAGTACAAAGCTGTGTTTTTCAATGTCGGCAAGGGTTGAAGATTTGCAGAAGCCCTTAACATCCTCGTAGTTCTCCCCTTTTCTCCAACTATGATAAGCCTGTTCAATGGTCTCAATATCTTCTAGGGCAAACTCACGGTGAACCCTGTCTTTCATAAAGCCCATTTCTGAAGCATCTATAAAGAGGACTTCACCCTCTCTTCCGTCTCTCCCAGTGGGAGAGAAACCACTATTCTCCGCCCTATGGGAGGAGTTAGAGGAGGGAGCGCCAGCTTTACCACGTCTTAAAATCCAAATGGTGGCTGGAATGCCTGTGTTATAAAAAAGCTGTTTAGGAAGGGCTACGATACAATCCACAAGGTCGGCTTGTACGATATTCTTTCTAATCTCACCTTCGCCCGATGTATTGGAGCTAAGCGAACCGTTAGACAGTACCGTTGCCATCACACCATGAGGGGCTAAGTGATAAAGCATGTGCTGCATCCAGCCGAAGTTGGCATTACCAGCAGGGGGAACACCATATTTCCAGCGTCCATCTTCCTGCAAAATATCCTGACCCCATTCCGATTGATTGAATGGTGGATTAGCAAGGATGTAGTCCGCTTTTAAATCAGGGTGCATATCCTTTAAGAATGTGCCTTCTGTATTCCAAGCCACGAACTGAGAATTGATATTGCGAATCGCCAGATTCATTTTGGATAGCTTCCAAGTGGTCTGATTGGATTCCTGCCCATAAATGGTGATGTCCTGAATGTTGCCCTGATGCTCTTCGACAAACTTCTCACTCATCACAAACATGCCGCCACTACCACAAGCAGGGTCATACACTCTGCCCTTGTATGGCTCAATCATCTCAACCATGAGTTTTACGATGGATTTCGGCGTGTAGAACTGACCG
>JALUNK010000170.1:887-1846 GCA_027055255.1 Ghiorsea sp. | reverse complement strand
TTCTTTGCTCATAGAGCCATAAAAGGCAAAATAATAAGGGTAATCATAGTCTTTATCTAAAATATTTGGGTCAGCACCTGCTTCTAACAATATACGAATGGCATCCATATCCTTTTCGCAAAGATGCAGTGGGGTAGATAACCAATCATTTTGTATTTGAAGGTTTGCATGGTTTTCAATCAGAAAGCGCATGGTTTCATACTGTTGGTGTTTGGTGGCATGGTGCAGCGCAGTATTACATTTTTCATCAATGCTGTTGATGTCGTAAGCATCAGCAAGCATTTGTGTTAAGTGTTGAATGTCACCTGATTTTGCAGCATCAAACCACTGTTGGCTTGTTTGCTTATTCTCCATGCCCATCAATTAGTTGTCTTTTTTCATATGTATGGTGAAATCATTGTCCAAGTATGTATCATATAAAGAGACATCATTGCTCAGTGTTTGACAGTATTCTACCATAGTTTCGGGTTGCGGGCAGTGCAAGTCGTGAGCTTTAATGTGTCGCCCATCTAACATATTAAAAGCAACACCCTTACGGCACAGTTGGTACATGCGGTGAATAATGCTGTAAGCATAGGCTGAATCATCATGCAATTGCTCATTTAAAGCACCTGATAAGATTACCCAGTCAAACTGATTTGTTGTTTCTAAATCAAATAAGTCACCAGTAAAAAATGTAGCTTGTGGGTGTAGTTGCTTAGCATGGGCTAATAAATCAGGTGATAAATCAATACCTATATATTCAATAGGGCATTGGTTTGCTACGCTCCATGCATAAAAATCACCAAAACCACAACCCACATCCAATACTGTATCATGCGCTTGAATGCCTATATCAGCTAAGACTTTAAAGCGTAATACTTGGATGTCACGGCCACTCCAGTACAGTGCATTGGGATGGTAGCCATAGCGGGTAAAACTATCACTATGTTTATCAATAATGCGCTGGCGTTGTCGTG
>JALUNK010000170.1:0-877 GCA_027055255.1 Ghiorsea sp. | reverse complement strand
CAAAAATATCTTGCACATATTCATCAGCTTTGGGGTCTAGATTGATGCAATAGCTATAAATGCCATCTGCAGCCAATTCTTTCACTGCTTGATGCGTATCATGAATCAATAGTTGATCATCATCGACATCAATATCTGCAGGTTCACCATCGGTTAACACAAGCATCAATTTCTTGTCTGCTTTTTGCGCTTCAAGATAATGGGCTGCATGGCGCATGGCAGCACCCATACGCGTTGAATATTTGGCTTCCATCGCAGCTAAACGGCGCTTCACTTCAGTATCGAAATGTTCACCGAAACCTTTGATGTGCGAATATCTAACATCATGGCGTGTATTGGAGTTAAAGCCAGCAACGGCAAATTTGTCACCCAGCTGTTCAATGGTCCAAGCGAGCAATGTGATAGCTTCTTGCGAAAGCTCTAAGATAGTTTGTTGGCTGCCTTTGGCTTTTTCATTTAAGGATTGCGATAAATCCAAAACCAACATCACCGCAATATCACGGCCATCATTTTTATGGCTCATATTGATGCGCATATCAGGCTGCGAGCCACTTTTTAAGTCAATCAAGGAGCGAATGGCGACATCCAAATCAAGTTCAGAGCCTTCTTCTTGATAGCGAATGCGCACTTTTTGCTGTGGTTTTAAAGCATCAAGGATAGCTTTGAGGCGTTTGGCAAGTGCGCCATGTTTCTCAAGAATTTTATCAATAATATTAGCATTACCACTGGGATGAACCGCTTCATACACACTGACCCAATCTGGGCGGTAATGTTGGGTATTATAATCCCATTCGTGATAATGCCTCGGTGGTAGCGCATTCACATCATCTTGCTGCTTTTGCTCTTCTAAATGCTCAAAGGTATCCTCTTCTTCGTC
>JALUNK010000169.1 GCA_027055255.1 Ghiorsea sp. | reverse complement strand
TAACAGACAGTTTGATTCGCCAGTTAGATCAAGATGATTATGACTTAGAAGAGCAAGATAAAAATGTATCCTACACAGAAAAAGGTATGGAACATATTGAAGCACTTTATCGCGAAGCAGGTGAGTTGAAAACGGGTAGCTTGTATGACCCTGAAAACATCAATTTACTCCATGCTGCGACACAGTGTTTAAGAGCACACACGCTCTTCACACGTGAAAAAGATTATATCGTACGCAATGATGAAGTGGTAATTATTGATGAGTTTACAGGGCGAATGATGGCAGGTCGCCGTTATTCAGATGGGCAACATCAAGCGTTGGAAGCCAAGGAAGCAGTGACGATTCAGGCTGAAAATCAAACGCTTTCATCCATTACATTCCAAAACTTCTTCCGTATGTATGACACCTTATCAGGTATGACAGGCACAGCAGATACTGAAGCTGAAGAATTTAATAAAATCTACGGTTTGGAAGTGGTTATTGTACCGACCAACCGTGATATGGTTCGTAAAGATATGGGCGATTTAATTTATCGCGACCAAGAAGATAAATATGATGCCATTATTGAAGATATTTTAGGCACTGCAAATTCAGGTGCGCCTGTTCTTGTTGGAACAACATCAATTGATAAATCTGAAATGCTTTCAGAGATACTCAAGAAAAAAGGCATTAAACATGAAGTGCTGAATGCTAAACACCATGAGCGTGAAGCAGAAATTGTATCGCAAGCGGGCAGAAAAGGTGTGATTACAATTGCCACGAATATGGCTGGGCGTGGTACGGATATCATGTTGGGTGGTAACCCTGATATGTTGGCAGCACAACTTTCAGATAAGCTAAATGATGAAGATAGAGCCCAAAGAACTGAAGAAATCAAAGTGCAATGCAAAGCTGAACATGAAGAAGTTGTAGCCTTGGGCGGGTTACACATTATTGGTACAGAGCGACATGAATCACGTCGTATTGATAACCAACTTCGTGGTCGTTCGGGTCGTCAAGGTGACCCTGGCTCAACACGTTTCTACTTATCACTTGAAGATGATTTGATGCGTATTTTTGGCGGTGAAAAAATGCAAGCCATGCTCACTAAAATGGGCTTTAATAAGGGTGAAGTGATTGAACATCCTTGGGTGAGCAAAGCAATTGCCAATTCACAAAAGAAAGTGGAAGGGCGCAACTTTGATATTCGAAAACAACTTTTGGAATACGATGATGTGATGAATCAGCAGCGTGAGGTGATTTATAGCCAACGCCGCGAGTTGCTTGAAGCTGAAGATGTGCAGGATGTGATTGAAGATATGATGTTGGATTATGTGGATAATCTTGCGTCTACTTACTTATCCGATTCACCAAGCAATTGGGATATTGATGGTTTACAAAAAGCATTGCTAGAAGAGTTAAGTGTGCAAGCTGATGTACAGGCTTGGGCAGATGATGAAGACGTACAGCACGCCGAAGATATGCATGCTAAAATTGTAGGCGTATTAAAGGCACATATGGAAGCCAAGGAAGCTGCTGCAGGCGAAGAACAAATGCGTGGTTTTGCAAAATGGTTGCTGTTACAAGTGCTTGATAATTTATGGAAAGATCATTTGTTGGCGATGGATCACCTGCGCCAAAGTGTTGGTTTACGTGGTTATGCACAAAAAAACCCGATTCAAGAATATAAACATGAATCGTTTGCGTTGTTCAGCAATATGCTGGATAGGCTTCGTACAAAAACGATTGCATCATTATTTAGTGTTGAAGTTCAAGAGCCCGAACCAGAACCCGAACCAGAGCGCATCACATACAATGTGCAGGCTAAAGAGCCTGAGGTCGCGGTGGAAACATATCAACGCAAGGGTGAAAAAATCGGACGCAATGATCCTTGCCCATGTGGTTCGGGCAAAAAATATAAACAGTGTCACGGTAAGAAAAGTTAAATATGCCTGTATTGTCTAAACCTTTAAACAAACCTTTGCCTGTTCCTGGCTTTCGGGTTGGTTCGGCATCGTGTGGTGTAAAATCAGCTGATTTGAAAGGTAAACGTCAGGATGTGACATTGATTGTGTGTGATGTGCCAGCGCAAGCTGCTGCCGTGTTTACACAAAACACATTTCGTGCGGCATGTGTGAGCTTTGGCGAAGAAACTGTGCGTAAACATGCCACGGATATTCGTGCTATTGTTGCCAATGCGGGTAATGCCAACGCAGGTGTGGGCGAGATGGAGCGGGTGTGGTCGCAGCAGTTGATTGATTTGGGTGCCAAGGCTGCAGGTGTAGATTCCCATCAAGTGCTGTCTGCTTCAACAGGCGTGATTGGTGAGCCGTTTCCCATTGAACGCATTGCTGCGACCTTGCATGAAGCCAGCGATTCATTGGCTGAAGATAATTGGATTCAAGCAGCAGAAGCCATTCGTACCACAGATACATTTGCCAAACATACATCGCGTCAATTTGAAGCGGCAGGTAAAACATATACGATTACAGGTGTATCTAAAGGTAGCGGCATGATTCATCCGAACATGGCAACCATGCTTGGTTTTATTGCAACGGATGCACCCGTTTCGGCTGAGAAACTACAAACGATTCTCATACCCATTGCAGACCGCTCATTTAACAGTATTTCTGTGGATGGTGATACTTCGACCAATGATACAGTTTATGTATTATCATCAGGTTTGGGTTTGGGTGGTACGGAATTAAATGATACATCTGATTTTGAGCAAGCTTTACAAGAAGTATCGACCGAATTGGCGCAGTTGATTGTACGCGATGGTGAAGGTGTAACCAAGTTTGTTACGATTAAAGTATCAGGTGCAGAAAATGAAACTCAAGCCCGCACATTGGGTCGTACAATTGCAGTGTCACCCTTGGTGAAAACTGCATTTGCAGGTTCGGATGCGAATTGGGGCCGGATTTTAATGGCGATTGGTAATAGTGATGCGCCGATTAAAGCTGATAGCGTAACCGTGAAAGCGGACGATGTGTTGATTCTTGAGCATGGTAATTTACACCCTGATTATAAGGATGAGATGGGTATGGCAGTATTCTCAAAACAAGAGTTTACTTTGTTTGTAGATATTGGGCTGGGTGTTGCACAAGCTACAGTATGGACGGGTGATTTAACCCATGAATATATTGAAATTAATGCGGAATATAGAACGTAGAGTATAAGAAAGTAAGAGGAGAAGGGTATGAATGTATATAATTTTACAGGCCGTTTGGCACGAGATTGTGAGCAACGTTTTACACAAAGCGGTATGGCGATTTGTTCATTTTCAGTGGCTGTTGATTATGGTTTTGGTGATAAAAAGGGTACAAACTGGATTCGTGCATCCTTGTTTGGTAAACGTGCAGAAGGTGGTTTGCCACAATATTTGAAAAAGGGTACACAAGTTGCCATTTCAGGTGAACTTCGCATCAGTGAATATCAAGACAAAGAAGGTAATACAAGGACATCAGTTGATGTTAATGTTGATAAGCTTGACTTGATTGGTGGACGCAATGATGGCGGTCAATCTTCAGGTGGTTATCAGCAAGGTGGTGGAGGACAACAACGTTCTGCACCTGCGCAAAAGTCTGATCCATTTGCAGATCAACCTGATTTTAATTCAGCACCTGTGGATGATGATATTCCATTTTGACCCTTATACTAGATTGTAAGTTATTAATGAATAACCCATTGGAAACAGTGGGTTATTTTTTTAACTTTCTTTTGCGCCCATTTCATTTTTGAGTTGTAGTAGTCCCTCAATATGCTCTTGCAGGATGTTTGGTGTATAAGGTTTTTGGATAAAGCTGACGAGCTTATCGTGTGTGAAGCGTTGCCTAATATCATGCTCACTGTATCCTGAGCATAGAATAACAGGAAGGTTGGGGTCGATTTGTCTTAGTTGATGTAGTGCACCTTCGCCATCAAGTCTTGGCATGGTCATATCCAACAAAACTAACTGAATATCTTCCTGATGTATTTGGTATTTTTCAATGGCCTGTACACCATCTTCAGCTTCAAAACATGTTGTGAATCCAAGGCTGTGTAATATTTCACATGAAGTTTCTCGAATCGTTTTATCATCATCAACCACAAGTATACCTTGTTGTTGGCTGCTACTTTTCAGTGTCAATATGTTTGTTTTATGCTCTGTGGAACTTGGAATGTTTGTGGTCGGGAACAGAATGGTGAAAACCGTACCTTTATCGAGTTCAGACTGGATATAAAGTGTTCCATTGTGTCCTTGGATAATACCTAAAACAGCACTCATTCCCAGTCCATGACCTGTAAGTTTTGTTGTGAAGAAAGGCTCAAATATTCGCTCTATAACATCTTTAGGCATACCGCAGCCTTCATCGCTGACGCGCAGCATGACGTATTCACCCTGCTCAAGCGCATTGGGAATATATGCCTTTTTCAGATAATCTTGATCTGCCCAAAAGGTTTTGACTTCGATACGAATACTACCATGTTTATCTTTCATTGAATCATTGGCATTGGTGATAAGGTTAAGTATGACTTGCTGAAGCTGTGCAATATCAGCAAGAATAAACGGTATGTTATCGTTGAGTTGATAAACCATATTAATATCTTTGCCGATAGAAACTTCTAATAATTGGGTCATTTCAGCCACAAGTTTGGATAAGTTTGTCGGCTTAACAATAAAATGACCTTTTCCAGAGTAGGCAAGCATTTGGTTACATAATTGTGCTGCTTTTTTACTGGCATCTGTAATGTGATGAATGAATTTATTTGCTGGATGTAATTCATTGAAACGCGAACTAGCAAGTGATGCGTTGCCCACAATCACCGTAAGAAGATTATTGAAATCATGTGCAATGCCACCTGCCAACACTCCTAAACTTTCTAGACGTTGATTATGTTCAAGTTTGGCTTGCATCTCTCGTTGTTCTTTTAGGCTTCGAGAAATAATAGAAAAATGACTAGGCTGTCCATCATGGTCAGGTGTTGCGAGTAATACGCATGATGCAGGGCATTCATCACCATCAGCTTGAATATAAATAGCCTCACCATCCCATTTACCTTGCGCTAATGCGACAGGAATAATATCAGCACTGATGCGTTGACATTCTTCAGTTGAATGAAAGTCAAACATGTTATGTTTAGAAATATCAGTGTCTGGTTCAACACCAAGTAAGGCACGTCCTGCTTGGTTCATGTATATAAATGTACCATCGGGTTTGGCGATGCTTACAACATCAGATGTTTTTTCAATAATATCAGCAAGCATTTTTTGTTCGCGTTGAATATCACGAAGCTCTGTTGCATCGTGCATATATACGTGAATATGATTTTCCGCACTACGCTTAAAAAATAAGCTATAACTAGCAGACTGCAATTCAATTTGATGATGGTACCCTAAGGGCTGTTGTATTGCTTTTTTACAATAGCTTACCCAGTTTTTGTTGATGATACTTTCAATAGATAAGTCTAAGTCGGGCAGTAGGGCTTCCGCAGCTTGATTACAATATATAAGCTTCATTTCGTGGCTTATAAAAAGTACAGGGGTAGGGTTTTCCTCAGGGAACTCAGCAAGTAAGGATTCCTTTTCTTCATGCTCTTGATGCCTGTTCTCAATAAAGCGGAGAAAAATGCTGGTTCCAATAATGGTCAGCAAAATAAGCAAAGCAACGGATGCACGAAATAGACCTAATCGGGTAAAGTCATTTTCAATGGATGTATTAATGATTGTTTTAAGTTGGTTGGCTTGCTGCTGCATGACCATATTTTGTTTTTCTATAGCTTGCATGATATCTGCTTTTTGCAGCACTCTGACCAACTTTAATTGTTCGTATATGCTATTTAAAGATTGTTGAATTGATGCGATACTTTGTTGTGTTTTAATCGTATTTAGAGAGTGGCTTAACCATCTTTCTTTCTGTATACCTTGATTAAGCTTTTTTATTTGCTGTTGAGCATGATGAATATGTTGTTGTGGCTTTATTTGATTGCTTCGATGCATGTTTGAACTGAGTATTGCTGCCGTGGTATCAAGCTCAATGGTTTGCACGGAAAGAAAGAGCTCTTTAGTTTTAAAGTGAATCTGCTGTGTAACCGATGAGGCATTAAAAATAATAGTTAGGATCAAGGTGAGCGAACCTGTTGCAAGCATTTGCATGGTTGTGTGAGAAGACATCATACGATGAGCAGCCTGTCTTAAAGATTTAAAGATTCTCACGGCTTGGTTGCTCCTTTAAGGATTCATATGACCTTCTCTTGATTGTATTTCTTAGCAATAGTAATGCCAATCATAAACATACCGAACATGAGAGATAACCATGGGTTATGATTTGTGGCTGCTAAACAGGCTTGTGCAGCACTGCTTGTATTTTCAGTATGAATGCGACTATTGTTTTGTGATACTTTTCGTGTTGCTAGGACAGCAGGGTCAATAATAACACCATCTGCAACACCATCTTCATCTCCAGCACCACCATCAGTAAGATAAACAATCAGACCTTTACCAGAATCATCACGAAACACCGTATTTTCCTGACTATCTTCCCATTGTGCATTGGGATTAAGTTTGAGCCATGTTGTGTTTTCATCCAACTCTTGAGGTGTGATAATATGTATAGATGTGGTTTCACCTTGGCTTAATGCATGAATTTGGAAGGAGAATAAGTTGCCTGATACGTTATGCGTTGTGGGTTTTTCAATATTTACATTTAATAGCGAAGGAGCTTGAACTCGGCGTAACTCACCATTGCCCTCAACAATTAAAGCATAACGACCATCTTCAGCTTGCCAGGTTGCAACGCGGGCAGAAAAAGCATCATCAATACCATCATGGTCCCAATCAAAGCCTTGTTCTTGGCTGTTAGCAATGCCATCACCATCTGCATCCAAGGATGGGTCAGAAATATCTCCCTCTGAGAACATATACACTTCTTGTATATCAGCTTGTATGCGGCGTGTGTAGGCAATGTTTAATGTTTGTGATGAGCCTTTGGCAATGTGCGGATCTCTGTCCATGTGCAAAGCATCAGCAGATACATTGATAGCTTTAGTCCACGTACCATCAGCTTGATGTTGTGCCACGAAGATTTCTGAATCAATACCAATGGTTTGTTGCCAAGCGACCGCCCAAGTGAGATTGCTAAGTGTTACCAATGATGGTTGATAGACCATGTCGCCAGCATCGGGAAGTAAACTTGCTTGATGTGTGACTTGCCCTGAAATAGCATCAAAAGCTTTGCTCCATACTTGGCTATATGCTTGCATACCCCAACCTGTATATGCTAAAGCAATTTCATTATTGTTCAATGCATCTGCATCAAGCTGTACTGCAGACTCTTGAAAGTAGGGTGCTGCAATCTGATCAACGATAGTGAGTGAAGTGGACCAAGTGACGGTATCAAAACTATGTCGTGACAGGATATGCCATGAGTTATGGTTGCGCTCGCTCCACACAACGCTTAATAAGCCAGAATCATGTGTAACCAAGGAAGCATCGCCAACCAAACTCTTCTCGCCGCTCAAACGAATTGGTTTTGACCAGCCTTGTTGATTACCATAAATAAAAAACAACTCACCTTCAACTAAATTATTGTTTGAAGGTGTGGTCGCTAAAATAACAATATCTCCAGCAATTGAACTGCTTATATCAATGATGTTCCAGTTTGCGAGCGGCCATGCAAAGGTTGAAGCAGACCAATTGCTAGAAGATAAAGTAGGGTGAAACAACGTAGGCACTTGTGTTTCACCCCAGCCCAAAATTAAACTTGATGATGCTAAATAAACGTGTGTAAAGTTTTTATTGGCCATGTTTGTTGCTGTCCAATCAACGCCATCATTGTTGGAATTCCAAAGGGTGATGCCAGCGTTGTTTGGTGTTGCTGTTTGAATTTGGGATGAAGACAAAACAAGTGGGGCTTTGTTACCACCATAGTGTGGTGTGTTACTATCGATATATGATGAAGGAAGGCTATGTTGTTCCCAAGCTAAACCTTGACTCGTTATAGTTAAGGAAAGTGTTAAAGCGGCTAAAATTTTTAATAAGGTATTGGACATCGTTATCTCCTGTTGCACAAAGTTAAGACCGCTCGCGACAGTCATAAGGTATGTATCGACAGGGTGTTGTTTGGCTTTGTAGGGGATAGACGTATTTAGAGCTAAGGATTTTACCTATACGACAAGTTAAGTGTGATTTTTAACACCGTTATAAAGGGTAAGGCTTGAATAGGTTTCGTTTCACAATTGACACGGTTTAAATTAAAAAAGATGGGGATAGGTATGAAAAAAATATTATTATTAGTTGCTATATTTTCAAGTGCAAATATGGCTTGGGCTGACATTGAAAGCAGAGCAAATGCTGTTCATGTAAGCGTTGAAGGAAAACATAACTATCATGCTGCAATGGCAAGAGAGTTAGTCTCGATTGCGGAAGAAGAAAAAGGTCAGCATGAAGTGTCTGTGGCGAATGCTTTTATGGCTGAAGCTGAGAAACATGCAAGTATGGCAGGAGATAAATAATGAAAAAGACTTTTATAATTTTAGCATGTGCATCACTTTCGGCATGTGCAGGGCATTTGCCAACAACAGATAAAGGTGAACTTTCGGAGTTGCGTTCAGCGATTCAAGATGCAAAAGATGCTGGTGCAGAAAAATGTGCACCTGAAGCTTTAGCAAAAGCAGAAGCCAAACAACTATATGCCGCACATGAAATAGATGAGCATGGTGGTTATAACATGAGCGAAGCTGATGAGTTAATTGCGAGTGGTTTAAAAGCAGCTAAGGCTGCCAAGGAAAAATGCACAGCATCGCAAGCTGTAGCACAAGCAAAACCTCAGAAGAAACCTGCGCCAGCACCTGTGGTTAAAACAAAACCAGTACCTGTTGCGACCCCCGTGATTGTTAAGCCTTCGCGCGGTTATACGGATTCTGAAGTCATTGATTTGAAAGGTATTAACTTTGACAGTAATAAAGCGACACTTACGGCATCCTCTCAGGAAACATTGAACCATGCTGTTTCAGTTTTAAAAGAGCGTCAGGATATTAAGGTTGAAGTTGCAGCACATACAGATAGTGGCGGTAAAGCCTCATACAATGAATACCTATCGGGTTTGCGTGCGAATACGGTGAAGGATTATTTAATATCACATGGTATTGATGCTTCGCGTGTCACAGCGAAGGGTTATGGTGAAGCCTATCCTATTGCAGATAATAAAACGCGCGCTGGAAAAGCTAAGAATCGCCGTGTTGAATTGATTGTGAAGTAAGCTTCATTTTGTTTTACTTTGGAAAGGCTTGTGCTTGATGCACAAGCCTTTTTAGTTTTTATTCAACTACAATTCATTTAGCTTTCGATGCTTATGAAGCAAACCATGTTTTTAATCGATAGTTACATAAAACACGAACAAGATAATCTTGAAAAGGCTTTGGCTTCGAGTAATTTAAAGGAAGCAAAAGATAAGCTTGTTGATTTACATCAATATGGTTGGGAACAAATATGTAAACATGGTGATTTTAAACGCTGGCTATCAGGTTTTGAGGCACTACCCATTGAAAACACACAAACATCTTCCTATGCCGATGTTGTATGTGTTGGTCATGCCACTGAAACACAAGTAACCCAAAACATCATTGAAGAAGCTTTACATAAGTTTCGCCCTTGGCGTAAAGGTCCATTTCAAATTTTTAGTGTTGATGTTGATGCTGAATGGCGTTCGGATTTAAAATGGAATCGTATTGAGTCACATATTTCATCCCTTCAAGGGCGTACAATATTGGATATTGGTTGTGGGTCAGGTTATCACTTATGGCGTATGCTAGAAGATGGTGCTGATTTGGTGTTGGGTGTTGATACTTCACCACTGTTTGCTTTTCATTTTGCCATTGTTAAACGTTATCAGCCTCAAGCTGCTGCTTTTTATTTACCAGCGAGTATTGATGATATGCCGCAAGAGACACATGCTTTTGATACCGTTTTTTCTATGGGTGTTTTGTACCACCGCAAAGAGCCATTAAGCCATTTGTTGCGTATTAAAGATCTACTTTGTGAAGGTGGTGAAATGGTACTCGAGACATTGGTCATTGAAGGTGATGAACAAACATGTCTTATCCCCAAAGGACGCTATGCTAAGATGCGAAATGTTTGGTTTATACCATCGGTAGCGATGTTAACACTTTGGTTAGAGCGCCTAGGTTTTAAAGATATTCGTTGTGTGGATGTGAATGTGACCAGTGTGGAAGAACAACGGGTAACGGATTGGATGCAATTTGAATCTTTAGTCGACTATTTAGACCCTAATGACCGTAGTAAAACAATCGAAGGTTACCCTGCACCATGTAGAGCAACATTGGTGGCAACGGTTTGACTGAAGAAAGTTTAACGGATAACTGGCAAGGTAAAACAACCTATAAAGGGAAAGTGATTCAATGGCAAAATGAACCTATGACTGCAGATGACCCTTTGCAAGCATGGCAAGGGCTACTCAAAGCCAGAGGTTTGAGTGAAACGGACGCATTTTTTACGCCGGCCTTGTCTGATTTGCCCGATCCATTTTTGATGCAAGATATGGACAAAGCCGCCAAACGTTTACTTCATGCAATACAAAATAATGAAAAGGTTCATGTATTTGGAGATTTTGATTGTGATGGCGTAAGTGGTACATGTATTTTGGTAGAAGCATTACAAGCTTTGGGGCTGACAATAACATATTCTATTCCACATCGTGCGGATGATGGACATGGTATCAGTAAAGAGGTGGTGCGAAATGCCTTTGAGCAAGGTGTTAGCTTAGGTTTAAGCGTGGATACAGGCACAACATGTTTTGCAGCCTGTGCAGAAGCAAAGCAGTTGGGTTTTGATTTAATGATCACTGACCATCATTTACCCAATGATACTTTACCTGATGCGTTTGCACTTCTAAATCCAGCGCGTTCAGATTGTGGTTTTGCAGATGGTGTATTGTGTGGTACTGGTGTTGCCTTCTTTTTATTGATGGCAGTATGGAAACTTTTGGCTGATGCAGGGCAGAAGCCTGCTTATAACTTAAGACAATTGTTGGATAGGGTGGCGATGGCCACAGTTGCTGATGTCATGAAGTTGCAAGGGGTTAACCGCATTCTAGTGTGCCATGGCTTGAAACAATTGAAAACAGCACCTTCGGTTGGTATGTCTGCGCTGCTGGATATTGCAAAAGTTAACCGACAAAAAATATCAGTAGAAACTATAGGCTTCTATTTGGCACCACGGATTAATGCTGCAGGACGTATGCAACATGGTGAAGATGCGATGAAGCTATTGATTTGTCAGGGTGCAACACAAGCACAAGACCTTGCCAAAGTGTTGGACGGATTTAACCAAGAACGCAGAAAAGTTGAGACATCTACATATAAGGAAGCAGTCGAGAAACTAAAGCTATCAACGGCTCCAGATGTATTGGCAGTGTATGATAATGCGTGGCATGCAGGTGTAGTAGGGCTTGCGGCAGGCAGGCTTGCACGGCAACACGGGAAACCTGCTGCCGTTGGATTTGTTGATGGTGAGGGAAATATTCGGGTGTCGTTGCGAGGTGTCAAAGGCTTCCATATTGGTGATTTATTGCATGGTTGCGCGTCATGGTTAACAGGTTTTGGTGGTCATGCTGGAGCAGGTGGTGGAACGATTAAAGAAGGTGCATGGTCAGCTTTCGTTACAGCTTTCGCCCAAGCTGTGGAACGCCAACAATCTCAAGCTTCTAGCCATCAACATATTTGGGTTGATGGTGTGTTAAGTTTGGCTGCACTACATATTGGTCTAGCGACGCGTTTAACACGCTTTGAGCCTACGGGACAAGGTAATCCGGGATGTTTGTGGATATTGGATGATGTTAGCATTGTTGATGTAAAGAAATTAAAAGGTGGTGTGATACGATTGCAGTTAACTGATGGTGAAAGCTTTGTGTCTGCAGTTGCTTTTCGTGCGGCACAGTTGTTTGAAAATATAGAAGAAGGTGTTTGTGTTTCACTTATTGGGACATTACAGAAAGATGATTATAAAGGGGGAGGTCATATTCAATTTGTGGTTGAAGACATTCTGAATCACTGACTTATTTCTAAGTCATTTTTATCCTGTTCTTTTTGCTGAGATTCAACAATATGCATAGCTAGGATAAGTCCTAAAATAATCATGAAAGGCTCCATGATGCGTACAATGATGAAGGTGTTAGCTCCAATAGCATGAACCAATAAACCACCATATCCGCACAATGCACCAAGTGCTACACCACGCATAACAGGATCCTGTAAGTCACGACTTCGTTTTCGCAATAAAACCCAAATACGTCTAAGAAACCAAAAAAATAATACCAAGCCAATCATACCAGTTTCAAGTAACACACGTGGATACATGGCATCCAAAAAACCTCCACCCGTTACGCCAACCCCTAGAAAAGGGTTGTTTGGGAAAGATTTGGTTAATACTCTTTCCCATGACTTTAAACGTTCTGTGGTTGATGTATCAATTTTAACACTGCCCAATGCAAGTTGTCCTTCTTGCTCAGCCTGATTAAAAGTGAACATGATACGCGTAACTACACTTTTAGGGATAACGATTGGAGCAAGAGCAAGCCCACCCAAACACATAAAAATGAGTAGCTTCTTTCGTGGAGAAAAGAAAAGGAAAAGCATAATTGAAGCGGAAAAGGCTAGATATGAACTTCTAGATTCTGTAAATAGAAAGGGTATTAAAATAATGACAAGCATGAATAAAATTTTATAACGTTGCTTGTTATTCGTCGTATGCAATAAAATTCCAAGTAGAATACTAAACATAAACATAAGGTAACCACCAAAGGTATTGGGCTCGCCTTGTTCGCCCTCAAAAGGTGCCGACACCCGAATGCCTTGTGGAATTTGTGCTATTCCAAAAAGGGATGCGATTAAGCAGGTCGCTATCATAACGATAAGTAAACGTTTAATAATAGCAGTATCATGAATATGGTTCACCACGAGGTAAAATAATATAAAATATTCAAGGTATTTTAGAACAAAGAAAATACCATACATGCCAACGTCACCCTGAAAAAAGGCAAGCATGGTACTGAAAGCGGCGGCAAACCAGTAGAGTCCAGCAGCCTGATTGATGGGCGTATGTCGCAAAAGACCTATTTCATTTCGTATAGCAATACGAAAAATCCATGTGATACTTATCAGAGTAAGCATAATATCATCAAGGCGAACTGTAATACCACGGGATTCGGTGGTATCCACCTTTCCTGTAATAAGTTCACCATGTGTAGGGCTACCACCAATCGTTAACTCTGGTGATAAGAGTGTGGCAAGGATGAGAAAGTATAAGGCAAGTTCTATACTTGAAAATGTGATGATAATAATCATCAACCCTGCAAGTAAAAGGATGGGGCCTTTGACAAGATCAGGGGCAAGAAGTGAGGTGGCGAACAGTAATAATGTCGACAATATAAAGGTTAGTAAGATTGTCGGCTGGATAGGTACGCGTATGCTTTTAATACTCAGAGGAAACTCACTTTATTTTTGGTGTTGCTTGATCGACAGGTCTGTAACTTTTATCTAATGGCTCATCTATACTCTGACTACAATCACGCATGGACATGGCTAAGGCAGAAAGAATGATACACACTAAAGAAATCACAATAATACGTTGTCGCCGCTGCTTGCGGCGCATAAATTGATAGTGACTTCCCCCCATTCTTAATCCTGGCTAGAACTCGAACGTTGGTGTTTCCACAATGAAAGAACGTGTCGTTTTATTTTAGTGAACATTTGTTGAATGGCATTGCCACGCAATTTTTCTTCTGAACCATAAGAGTATGCATAATAGCGATTCATTTTATACGTTGCATAATCAGGTGATAGCTCACCACGTACACCATTAAGTACAATACCTACAACCTTACCACCAACAGATTCAATATTACTTTGAACGCGTTTAAGTGCACCGCGAACCACTGACCCGATATGGTAAACGAGTAGTACACCATCAACTTTAGATGCAAGTACTGTTGCATCTGTGGTGTGGAGCATTGGTGGCATATCAATAATCACCATATCATATTCATCGCGGACTTCTTTCAAAATGGTGTCCATGGCAGGGGCAGCAAGTAAATCAGGTGGGCTTGCATGCACAATACCACAGGTCAAAACTTCCAATTGGTCTAATCCTGGTGTGAGTAATGCCTGGTCAATGCCCAAGTCACCCAACATGACATCAGAAAAACGTTTTACCGCATCTTGCCAACGGTATTGACCAAGTAAACATTCGCTAAGTCCTGGGTCACGTTTTAGACCAAATGTATGATGTTGCATGGGTTTGCGCATGTCGGCATCAATCAATAGTATGCGTCCACCTTGCTGGGCAAGTGCAATCGCTAGGTTTGCAGCAATTGTACTCTTACCTTCTTTAACGGTGGAACTTGTAATGAGAATAACTTGGTGTGTACCCTCTTGAGAAAACAGAAGGTTTGTGCGTAAGCTGCGGTATGATTCTGCAATAGTTGAAGGAGGGGCAAAATGACTAATTAAGCGAATTTGCCGCTCTAACTGATGACCACTGGTGGCAAGCCCCTCTACATCTTTAAATAAGTCTATCGCTTCATCATGTTCCAGTTGCGGTACGAACCCAACCACGGGCGTACCAAGATAGCTTTCAACCTCTTCAATGGTGCCTACGGATGAATCCATAGCTTCAAGGACAAGTGCGATGATTAAGCCAAGGACCAAACCGAGAATAAGCCCCGCAAGTGCGCTTTGTGATGGGTTAACAGGGTTAATTCTAATGCTTGGAAGCATAGCAGGGCGAACCAAAGACACTGCCTGAACCTTTTCAGCTTCCTTAATCAATACCTCTTGGTATTTCTTTTCTAATAGGTCAAATAGTTCTTCGTTGATGCGCACCGTACGTTGCATACGCTGAATTTCTAAGACTTGTTCGGGCAAGCCTTGAAAACGTTCCTTTGTTTTTTCAATACTTGCTTGGATGTTTGAGATACGGCGCTGCGTTAATTGAATTTGTTTGCCAAGCTCATTGACCATAGAGGATAGAATATCTTGAGCTTGTTCACGAAGCTCTTGGATTTGAGGGTGTTCATCTGTATAATTTGTCATTAGCTCTGTGCGTTTGAGAGCCATATCTACCAAACGTTTATTCAATGAATCGAAATAATCACTCACTTTTCCTGCAATGGTTACAGCTTGATAGTCCCATGAACCGTTGTTAATACGCTTACGGAGTGGTGTAATAGCAAAACGAAGGTCATTAAGGTGAGCTGTGGCTTGCCTATATTCTTGCTCCGAGTCGGAGATGATTCGTGCCATCAATTCAGGGTCAGTTGTGGAAAAATCTAGATTATATTTTCTGCGATACTCACCAATGCTTTCTTCAGCCTTTTTTAGACGTTCACGAACAATAATGAGTTGCTGTTGAATAAATTTCTTCGCTTCGAAAATACGACGGTTTTTATCTTCGACATTAAAAGTTTTAAACTCATCTGCGACGGCTTGGGCAAGGTTTCGTGCAAAAGCAGGACGTGTTGAAGTTGCTCTAATCTGGATAAGACCTGACTCTTCATCTTGAGCGACATTAATACTGTCTTTTAAGGATAAAACTTCATCCATATCATCAGGGTTTGCCCGAATTTCTTCAGAGCTAAGTTCAGGTGATATAATACCCAAACGTTGAGCCACGCGTTCCATAACAGCGTATGATTCGATAATCGCAAGCTGGGTTCGGGCATCTGTAAATTGCCTAGAGCGGCCACCCATCAATAGTAAATCAGCAACGTTAATGGATGACTCTATTTTGATCGCTGCAGAAGCACTATAAATTGGAGGTGGTTGTTTTACCCATGTTAACAAGCCACTAAACAACCCCATGGTTAATGCACAAAATATAATAATCCAACGCCGGCGAGAAATAATTTGCCAGTATTCTGTTAGGTTAAGTTCATACCCTTCGTTTGTGTTGGTTGCCATTATTGTATCTGTCCAGACAAAACTTTTAGTGTAAGAATTTGCTGGGCAATGCTTACAGGTTGTAGTAACAACGTAATGGTTGGTGAAATATCAGTAATATATTTGTTCCAGTTTGCAATGGGTCGAGAAGGAATAATGATAATATCTTTGTCCATAAGTGCGAGGTTTTGTGTTAAGTCCCCTTGCTCCATAAAGCGTTCAAAATCTACAGCTAAGATTTCTGGCTGAGCTCGACTGGCACGCAATACACGTATATCAGCTAAATATGCATCCGGCGTTAAACCACCCGATTGTGAGATAGCATCTAAGAAATTAATATTGTCTCGGAACTCTACAATGCCCACTTTATTGACCTCACCCAACACATACACCTGTCGTTTGGATTGAGCCAACGATGGAACGTAAACAGTGTCTTTATCGTCAAGGACAATATCTTCAGTAATATCCCCATTTTGAATAGCGCGGTTTATGTTGACGATAATTGTTTTGCCTTCTCGAATAACTTGAACAGCACTCAAGTTTGCTTCTTTGGATGTGCCTCCAGCACGAGAGATGAATTGAACAATGGTTTCTTTACCCCTTAAACTATAAGTGCCAGGTCCTGTGGGTTGACGACTAAGGCTATTGATTTCACCGAATACGCTTGCATGCTTACTGCGTGCTTTCAATACGCGTACATCCACTCGAGGCTGCCGCTCATATGTTTTGAGGATATGGGTAATCAGACTATCAATTTCACGGGAAGTTTTGTTGTCTACTTTTAGGGCTGCTTGATAGGGTAAAGAAACAGTACCATCAATTTGAACGGTTACTTTTTTGATGTCTGCTTTTGCACCACGCCAAAAGGTGATTTGTATTTCATCGCCCACGCCTACTTTATATTCAGCAATACCATCAATGGTTTTGAAAACTTTGTTTTCTTGTACATCATGTAAACCAAGGTTCTTTTTCCCCGAATTAGACTCAGGTAACCGCGCAGTGTTCAGTGGGTATGCCTTTATGGTTGTGAACCCATTATTGTTTTCTGGCGTTAGTGATGGTTTAGGCTCAGGTTGGATAATTTGCACATTGATATTATCAGTATGAACACCCAAAGCTTTAAAGGCTTGGGCTAATTTTTCTGCGCGAGCGCGTGATAAACTTGATGCGCTCGGGTATAAGTCTGTATGGATATGCTCATTGGATAGGGTGTGTAACTCTAGATATAAAGCTTCGGGTTTGGCATCTAAAGTGCTCAACCATTGCTGTATCATGATCCGCGCATCAGGTGATATGAATGTTCTACGTGTATCAAAAGGAATAGTTAATTCTGTTCCAATCATTTTACCTTTAAACTGTAGCGTAGGAAGCGGGGCTGCTCTCTTGGAGGACCAAACCTCTACTCCCGAACTGGCATTACTCGCGGCAATAGCAAGCGTTCCATCGTTACGAATGTCGCCTAAATCGAGATTGAAATAGCTGCCAAAATTAGGCGTTAAAGAGAGGTCTTCTGAAAAATGTCCTGCACGAATGTGCCAAATGCGGATGCCTTGTCCGACACTTGATGCAGCAATAAGTTCTGGATGACTATCACCATCAATATCACCAACACGAACGGCTGACCATGTACCTTTTTCAATCAAACGTTCTTTTTCCCAGTCTTGACCATCATGAAGCCAATAGGTGATGCCTTCAAGATAAAGGCCAGCTATAATATCAAGGTCACCATCGCCATCAATGTCTGCGACACTTAATGATTCTACATCTGAATCTGCTGCAAGTTCTTCGGGTTTCCAATGGCCATTGTTGTCACCATACCAAAGATGTATGCCGCCAACTTGGCTCCAAACTTCATCATCATAAACTTGTGCGCCTAAGCCGCCTCGCCGTGACGCAATAATATCCAAGGCACCATCACCATTCATATCTTCAACAGCTAAATCTGTAAATATACCTTTGATTGCAGGGCCAACACCAGAAATCCAGCCACCTTGAGCATCATTTAGAAAAACGAGAACACCCGCTTTTGAATGGTTATCGAACCGTGTGCCCACAATATCATCCCAACCATCCTGGTTGATATCCACAAATTTTATAGAAGAGAATATACCTTCAGTTGTTGGGGTGGACACAAGTGACCAATCTTTTGCCTGCGTATCAAACTCCCATATTTGCATGCCTTTTTGTCCGCCGGCACCACCAATGAGGATATCAGGGTTATGGTTATGATTATAATCAGAAACAGCAAAAGATAAGGGTTGAACCGATGTAGAAGGGCCAGCTTCCTTTTTCCAATTCCCTGTGCCATCACCCCATTCCATGTGTGAGCCAGCAAGGTCTTGATTGCCACCAACCAATAAATCTAAATGACCATCATGGTTTAAATCGATAAATTGCACAGCATGTGCATCCAACGCTCGGAGAGGTGCATTATTTTTAAGTTTATACTTGTTGGTCTGTCCGCTTTCTTGAAGTGCTTTGGAGGGTTGAGGAACGGTTGACCGGCATGATGAAAGCATGATGCCGAGTAGCACCATGGAAAAAATTCGGAGATATGTGTTTATTGTATATTGCATGCTGAGTTCTTATTCACCCTCGTACTAAACCGATACTAAGCAAGTTGTAGACCATAGTTGCATATGTTTCAAGCGCATATAATACTATCTGCAATCAACGGTGATGCACAATTATAGGCGCGGATAGCATAAAATGGAATCATCATAAACGAATAAGAAGGTAATAATCTATAATTGTCAATGGTTTACATGATGTTATACACAAAGTGCTTTAACTTGACACAGTTTGCACTTTGATTTTTATGGATATTTCAGTGAATAAAGTCACAAAAAAAGCACTTAGGTTTCCCTAAGTGCTTTTTTATATGGTGCTCCCTGAGCGATTCGAACGCCCGGCCCTCTGATTCGTAGTCAGATACTCTATCCAGCTGAGCTAAGGGAGCATATTGTCATCTTCTTACGAAGACGGCGGCATAGTAACGTCTTCAATCCAAACTTTCCAGTCCGAATTATCCATGCCAAATAATTCAGGAAAATCTTGATATAACCAGCCTTCGTACAATGTTTCACCAGATAAGGTTAAACGTACATAAGCTGCAGGATTTGCAATATTTTCATCATTGATAAAGGTATGCCCTTTAACTCTAAGTCCGTGTGCCAACCCTAGTAGCTCCACTTGCCAGTCACCTGATATTTGGATGCTACCTCTTTCGAGCTCTACAGCGAACAAACGTGCTGTAGGTTTCTGTAAAAACACAACTTTGGTTTTGCCTTCTATTTTGGTTGCCCAATCTGGAAGCTCGTTGCCAGCTGTTGCTGCGTGAGGGTCGTCTGGGACACTCAGCGGCAACTGCCATTCAATCTCTTGACTATTCTCACTTTCGCATGCAACTAAAAGCATACTCAAACTTAAGGCCAATAATACTTTAGCAAGCATGGCGGAGAGAGAGGGATTCGAACCCTCGATAGATTTTACTCTATACACCCTTAGCAGGGGCGCGCTTTCAGCCACTCAGCCACCTCTCCTTGCTTGCTGTTCCGCTGCAAATTAAGCAGCGGAACTTTAAGCTGGCGGAAGGGGTGGGATTCGAACCCACGGTAGGTTTCCCTACGCCGGTTTTCAAGACCGGTACATTCGGCCAGCTCTGTCACCCTTCCGTTGTGGAGCGCAATATAGCCACTGGTATTATGAATGCAACGGTAAAATTGGCTTTGTTGGTATTTTAATCAAACAAGCTCAAGCATTCGTTTGCCCAGCGAGGTTGGATTGTGTGTGATACACACGTTAGCATCTTCTAATGCTATGAATTTAGCTTCAGCAGTGCCTTTGCCACCAGCAATAATTGCGCCAGCATGACCCATACGCTTGCCAGCAGGTGCTGTTGAACCAGCAATAAAAGCAACCACAGGTTTGGACACATGAGCTCTGATATACTTCGCAGCTTCTTCTTCTTCAGAGCCACCAATTTCCCCAATCATAATGATACCATCGGTTTGTTCATCCGCTTCAAATTGCTTTAAACAATCAGTGAAGGTCATGCCGTGAATAGGATCGCCACCAATACCAATGCAAGTGCTTTGCCCAAGTCCTGTTTGGGTGAGTTGATCAACAGCTTCATAGGTTAAAGTTCCAGATCGTGATATCACTCCAATACGCCCAGGTAAATGAATGTGTCCAGGCATGATGCCAATTTTTGCTTGCCCAGGTGTGATAATGCCTGGGCAATTCGGACCAATGAGCGTGCAGTTTTTTCCTCTCAAGTATGCTTTAACACGCAACATATCTTGCACAGGGATACCTTCGGTAATGCAAACAATCAGTTTAATATTTGCATCGGCTGCTTCCATGATTGCATCTGCGGCAAAAGGTGCAGGGACATAGATAACGGAGGCCTCAGCTCCCTCTTGCCGTACAGCATCACGAACAGTATTAAATACAGGTTTATTTAAGTGGGTTTGCCCACCTTTATTCGGTGTTACACCACCCACAAAATTAGTGCCATAGGCAATCATTTGTTCGGAATGAAATGTGCCTTGTTTGCCTGTGAAACCTTGGCAAATCACACGTGTGTTCTTATCAAGTAATACAGCCATTTATACAGCCTCCGCAGCCAAAGTTGCTGCTTCATCCAAATCTTTTGCCCAGTGCACATTCAAGCCTGCATTCGCAATAAGTTGTTGTCCTTCTTTCTCGTTAGTGCCGACCAAGCGCATCACAACAGGCACTTGCATGGGATGTGTTTTAATCGCTTCTAGTAGTCCTTGAGCAATAATATCACAGCGGACAATGCCACCAAAAATATTAACCAATATCGCTTTGACATGTTTGTCATCAAACAGGAGTTTGAAGGCTTCGCAGACCGTTTCTACGGTTACGCCACCGCCTACATCCAAAAAGTTGGCAGGCCTTTGCTCTTTGAGTTGGATAATGTCCATGGTTGCCATGGCGAGACCCGCACCGTTAACCATGCAGCCAATCGAACCATCTAAGGCAATGTAATTTAGCCCATGTTTTGAAGCTTCGACCTCTTTAGGGTCTTCTTCATCCATATCACGGTAGTCATAGATGGCTTTTTGACGATACAGTGCATTATCATCGACAGAAAACTTGGCATCTAAGGCGATAAACTGTTCATCAATTGTCAATACCAATGGGTTAAGCTCAAGCAAGCTGGCATCGGTTTGTTGAAACATGGCGTATAGAGATGTGGCAAGCTTGTGAAACTGTTTAGCAACATCGCTTTGAAGCTGCAAAAAGAAAATCATTTGACGAATATGAAAGCCTGATAAACCCGATGCAGTATCAACTTGTACGCTTAATATATGGTCAGGATGTTTGGCTGCAACGGTTTCAATATCCATGCCTCCATCGCGGGAAACGACAAAACTAATACATTCGTGCTCTCTATCGACCAATAAACTTAGGTAAAATTCATGCACAATATTGATGCCTGCTTCGATATATAAGCGTTTGACCACCTTGCCTGCATCGCCTGTTTGATGCGTTATTAAAGTGCTGCCCATTAAATCTTTTGCTGCGAGTTCAACGTCTTCCAGTGATTTACATATACGCACACCGCCCGCTTTACCACGCCCACCAGCATGAATTTGCGCTTTGACTACCCATAGGGAGCCACCTAAATCATGGGCTGTTTGTTTGGCATCTTGCGCATCAAATACGACCTTTCCAAGGGGTGTTTTAAAACCAAATGAAGCCAATAACGCTTTGGCCTGGTACTCATGTATGTTCACTCAAAACACTCCCAATGCATCGACTTGTTTTTTTGATACTTTCACAGCGTCCAATGATGCTTGCATGGCTGCTTTTTCTTTTTTGGTTAAGTCCAGCTCAATGACACCTTCCATGCCACCGCCGCCAAGCTTACAAGGTACACCCATATAATAATTCTCAATGCCATATTCGCCTTCAAGCCATGCTGCACAGGGTAATATACGATTTTGGTCTTTCAAAATAGCCTCTGCCATTTCTACAATGGCAGCACCTGGTGCATAAAATGCAGAACCTGTTTTGAGTAGCTGTACAATTTCAGCACCACCTTGTGCTGTGCGCTCACTAATTTTATCAATGTCTTCATCACTTAACATTTCAGTTAGAGGAACACCGCCAACTGTGGAGTAGCGCGCCAGTGGAACCATGGTGTCGCCATGCCCACCCAAGACCAATGCCGATACATCTGCTATTGAAACATCTAATTTTTGAGCGATAAATGAGCGCATTCGTGCTGAATCCAGCACACCTGCCATACCAATGACCCGTTTACGGTTAAAGCCCGAAACTTGTTTGGCAGTGTAAACCATGGCATCCAAAGGGTTGGTCACCACAATAATAATACAATCAGGAGAATGTTCGACAATTTTAGCGGTGACGTCTGCAACAATTTTAACATTGGTGGCAAGCAAATCGTCGCGACTCATACCTGGCTTACGAGCTAAGCCAGCTGTGATAATAACCAAATCAGAGTTGGCAGTATCAGCATAATCTTGCGTACCTTTCACATTTACATCATAGCCGAGAATAGGGGAGGCTTCATACATATCTAAGGCTTTACCTTGTGGAACACCTTCCATGACATCCAATAAAACAATATCACCAAGTTCTTTGTAAGCCGCTAAAAAAGCAGCGGTTGCTCCAACGTTACCAGAACCAACAACCGTGATTTTTTTCCTTGGGAAATAGGCATTATCATGAAGAACTACACCTGACCAACGCATACACACTCCTTCACTGCTTTATGAATGAGTCGAAATATAACGCTTAAGCTTGCAAAGGCATAGCTTGATTATAAAGAGAGGCTGAAAATAAGTATTGCTAAAGTGATTGAAAGGAGAATGAGAACCAAACCCGCTTTAACCCATTGGTTGCCAGTTTTTGGTATTTGACCTGAAGCCGTAGGGTTTAATGGAAAAATACTGTTTCCTTTACTGTTTATTATACCAACCCATATCAGTATAAGGAACCCAATGAAGAAAATAATAAGTATAAGCAGCGAGCCTATTTCAATGATAAGGTTCATTATGCTAATGGTATTTTCAGCGCTTGATTTACAGCAGCATTTTGTATGTATATACGGTTGCCTTTGAAATGAAAACATTGGGCAAAAGCAGTTTGATTAGGCTGTTTTAAACCAATCCACACTGTGCCAACAGGTTTGTCCATCGTGCCACCATCAGGGCCTGCAATGCCACTTATGCTGATGGCCATGGTATTATGTTCACAGCCTTTAACCGCGCCTTCCACCATGGCTATCACGACTTGTTCTGATACGGCACCGAATTGCTCAAGCACATCGAACGGCACGCCAACTTCTTCATGTTTGGCTTGATTGGTGTAAGTCACCCAGCTGCGATCGAGTACGGCGGACGCCCCAGAAACTGCACCAATGGCAGCGGTGAGTGCGCCTGCTGTGCAAGATTCCACACAACGAATATGCCATTGCTTCTCTTTCAAAAGCGTCATCAGTTGCTCAGCTTGGCTCATGCAAACACCTGCAATAATAGCAGACCAAGTGCAGCACCCATGATTCCAGCAATCAAGTCGTCATTCATGATGGAAAACCAATGTGCACCTAAATCTTCAATATTTTTGATGGGGAAAGGTTTAATAATATCAAACCCGCGAAACAACACAAAAGAAAGGGTGAGTAATATTTCCATACTCAAGTTAGGAAAGAAAAAATAAATAATGGCAATGTTGAGCCACAGCCCTGCCCACTCATCAATGACTATCCAGCCTGGATCATGATCTTGCCCAAGTTTAACCAGTTCGGGCAATATAACATAACAAACCATATAACCGAGTAGGGTAACAACTAAGGTAGCAAACCATAAAGTACTTAGACCCCATGTGTTGAGGATGAACCATGCAGGAAGCAAGGCAAATAAACTGCCCCAAGTGCCGGGTGCTTTGGGTAACCAGCCGCTACCTAAGCCTGCGGCGAACCATTTGAGTAGCCAAAATATTGAACTATGCAAAGTGATCATACCCCTTAATATTATAATCTATACTTTTGCCTTGGTGGCATAATTTGACGGTATTACCTTTTACACATTGACCAAGATATTTTGCACCTAATGTGGTTAAGCTTTCATGCAGTTCTACAGGAGCTGTACATAATAATGCATAATCTTCGCCACCATTGAGTATCAATTTTAATGATTCTTCTTCATCGAAGTTGGGTGCAAGCTGTAAGTAATTTTTTAAGGCTTTAACATGGGTTATTTCAATATCCATTCCAATTTGAGATGCCCTGCAAATATGACCTGCATCTTGTAATAAACCATCGCTGATATCTATGCAGCATGACACACCCAATTCCCTTAGTTTGATGCCTTGTTTATAAAGGGGGCTGATGTGTTTAAAGTTCGCAACAAAGTCGCCTTGTTGTTCGCCATTTTGCCATTGGTTTAAACCTGCGGCAGAAAGTCCTAGGTCACCCATCACCCATATCTCATCGGCTTCGTTTGCATGATTTCGGGACATGGCACTGCCTTGAGGAACTAATCCACCAACGCTAACATTCATAGCATTAGTGGCTGAGCGCGTTGTGTCACCACCAGCAAGCTCAATATGATGTGATAAACACGCCTCAACTAAACCATTACTCATGTGTGACAAGCTTTGTTCATCCTTTGCCATCACAGCCAGCCAAATCCAAGCAGGCTCTGCGCCCATGGCAGCCAAATCGGAAAGGGCAGCATTTACAGCGCGATTTCCTGCAATGTTTAATGGCATATCAATAGGCCAATGTATGGTTTCTACAGCAGTATCTGTGCTGATAACCATTTCAAAGCCATCAGGGATATGATGTACGGAAGCATCATCACCATTGCCTACAGTGGTGGAGTGATGTGTAAAAGAAACACGCTGTTGGAAAAGGCGAGATATGGCATCAAATTCATGATTCATGCCAAGAACTTAGCGGCACAAACAAAAAAGCCAAGCAGATGTTTGCTTGGCTTTGATGATACTTTATGTGTAAATATTAAAGGCGGTTACCTGCCATATAATGTTGGATGGATGCTTTTTCAGCATTCATTTGACGAATGACATTGGCAGTGTGAGTCAATAAGTGTGCAAAAATGGCATAAACCAAATCAGGGTCTTCACGCATAAGTTCTGTGAAAGCTGAGCGTGATAGTTTGTAAATGACAGTGTTTTCACGCGCTGTAACCGTTGCGCTGGCTTCATCATGTGTTAAAAAGCTCATTTCACCAACCAAATCTCCGGGTTTGGCAGTTCCCACGCGAATGTTTTCACCATTGCAGTCACAATCAATATGTGCAGCACCCGAATGAATCACATAAACTGCATCACCAGAACTTCCTTGAGCAACAATGACGTCACCTTTACTATAATCAGATGCTTCAATTTTGGTATTAATTAAATCTTTTTGTTTGTCGGACAAGCCTTGTTTAAAAAAGTTCTCTTCCAACCAAGTTAAGTTAATTCCCATGTTCAAACTCCCTAAATTTATATATCGGCTAAAACA
>JALUNK010000168.1 GCA_027055255.1 Ghiorsea sp. | reverse complement strand
TGATACAGCTTCATCCGTGCCTGCGGTGCAGAGTAAACTTGTTGAGCAGCCTGAGCAAAAAAATGAAACAAGCCCTGTAAAACAAAAACGACAAGCGAGTAATGAAAGTATTCGTGTGGATATTGGGCTTCTTGATGAGTTGATGAACCAAGTGGGTGAACTGGTGCTCACGCGTAATAGTCTAGTGCAGATGATTCAAGCTTCAGGGTCTATGGAGTTTGTACGTATTGGTCGGGATGTCGATCAAATTACTGAGCAATTACAAGAGCAACTGTTGCGTACACGGATGCAGCCGATTCAAACGATTTGGAGCAGTGTGCCGCGCATTGTTCGAGATATTGGCAAGCAGTTGGATAAAAAAATAAAAGTGGTCATGGAAGGCGAAGATACTGAGCTGGATAGAACTATTCTGAATGCACTTAAAGACCCGCTCACACATATTATTCGTAACAGTTGTGACCATGGTGTTGAATCACCCAAGGTTAGGTTAGCCGCAGAAAAAAATGCAACAGGTACACTTAAGCTTTCAGCGGTACAAGAATCAGGATTTATTGTGATTACAGTTCATGATGATGGTGGTGGCATTGATGCACAACGCATCAAGGACAAAGCTATGCATATGGGGGTAATCAATACAGAGCAAGCAGCCAATATGACGGATAAGGCTGCTTTACAGCTTATTTTTAATGCAGGGCTTTCCACAGCAGAAAAAGTCACCAACTTTTCAGGGCGTGGTGTGGGTATGGATGTGGTACGCACTGAAATTGAACGCGTTGGCGGAAGCGTAGATATTGATAGTGAGCTAGGGAAAGGCACCACACTTCGCATTCGTATTCCGCTTACGCTGGCAATCATTTCAGCCATGATTGTGGTGTGTGATGATAAACGTTTTGCTATTCCACAGATGAGCGTGCAAGAGTTATTAAGCGCACCCCAAGACTCCGATGATTGGCGAGTGATTGCAGGGCAGGCTTTTTATCGATTAAGAGGAAAGTTGTTGCCTGTATTACGCTTAAATGAAGGGTTGGGTTTATCCCAAGATAAAGCTTTGGCTGGTTCCATTGTTGTAGCTGATATTGGTGATAGAACCTATGGCATTTTGGTGGATGAAATCCTTGGTGCTGAAGAAATTGTCGTTAAACCTTTGGGTATCCATTTTCAACACCTGAATTTCTATGGTGGATGCAGTATTTTGGGTGATGGTGCAGTTATTCCTATTTTTGATTGCAATGGTTTGGCATCCATGATTCAACTTGAAAGTGCACCTGCTGAAGCCATTGATTATATGGGTGAACATGAGGATGCGCTGGCAGAAGAACGGCAGCATGCATTGGTGTTTACGCAAGGTAAGCAACGCTTTGTGATTCCTATGACTTTAATTGAGCGTTTAGAGTATTTTGAAGCGTCACGCATTGAAAAAACAGCATCTGGTGAGGTATTGCAATACCGTGATGATGTGATTCGTGTATTACGCTGGGGTGAAATGTTAGGTGAAGAGCCCACTGTGTCTACGGGTGAAGATGAGTATTGTTTGATTTTATCTGATAATGGCAAACGCATGTGTTTGCAGGTTGACCAAGTGGTTGATATTTTAGAGGTAAGCTTTGAAATTAAACAAACATCGGATACCCCACTTTTATTGGGAACAACGGTAATTGAAGGCATTGCCACGGAAGTGGTTGATGTTTTTGAAGTGGTACAATGCGCTGATCCTAATTGGTTTGTTGCAGCCCATGATCAAGCCAAAAAGTCGGTGTTGTTTGTGGAAGACTCACAGTTTTTCAGACAAATGGTTACACCCATCATTGAATCTTTGGGGTTTGTGGTGCGTACAGCAGCCGATGGAGCTCAGGCTTGTAAAC
>JALUNK010000167.1 GCA_027055255.1 Ghiorsea sp. | reverse complement strand
AAGAAGGTCAATATGTTTACCTTGAAGTATCTGATACAGGGTGTGGTATGAGCCCAGAAGTTCAGTCCAAAATATTCGAGCCTTTCTTTACCACCAAGTTTACAGGGCGTGGGCTTGGTATGGCGGCCATCTTAGGTATTGTACGTGGGCATGGTGGAGCTATCAAAACATACAGTGAAGAGGGTAAAGGTAGTTCATTCAAAGTGCTGCTTCCTTGCTCAAAACACACACCTATTTCCTTAAAACCTCACCACGAACCAAAACCCCATTGGCATGGGCATGGATGTGTATTGGTCGTAGATGATGAAGATACAATTCGAGAAGTTGCCTCATCCATGTTAAAAGACATAGGGCTAAAATCCCTCACGGCGGCAGATGGTGTTGAGGGTATTGAGATATTCCAACAGCATCACCAAGACATCAATGTTGTTTTACTAGATATGACCATGCCACGCATGGGTGGTGAAGATGCATTTACAGAGCTTTGTCGTATTGACCCCAATGTTAAAGTTATTTTAAGCTCAGGTTATAATGAGCAAGATGCCACCAACCGCTTTGCTGGCAAAGGTTTAGCAGGCTTCTTACAAAAGCCATATACACCCCAACAACTCTCTGAAAAGCTTGCTAACATTTTTGACAAGACCTAAGCCATATACTTCGGTTAGTATTGCCACATGAATGTTTCTGACTTTGATTTTAAACTTCCTGAAAGTTTGATTGCCAAACAACCTTTGAACCAACGCGATGCTTCACGTTTGTTATCCATACAAGAAAATAGCTTTGATGACTTACATATCCCAGATCTTATAAGTTTGGTTCAAAAGGGCGATATATGGGTGGTCAATGATACCAAAGTGATTCCTGCTCGATTGATGGGAAAAAAGGAAAGTGGTGGCAAGGTAGAAGTGTTATTGCTTGAACCCTTGGGACAAGCCAATGTTTGGTCAGCATGGGGAAAAAGCAACAAACCCTTACATCAAGGTCAAATGATTTATTTCTCTGATACATTTTCAGGGAAAGTCATTAATCGTCGCGGAAAAAATATTGAAATACAACTCATCGCAGATGATGTTGGAGCTGCCATTGAACAACATGGGCATATGCCTTTACCCCCTTATATCAATCGCCCGGACTCCGAAGAAGATAAACAACGCTATCAAACCGTGTTTGCCCAACATAAAGGCGCAGTTGCAGCACCCACCGCAGGGCTTCATTTAACCCCAGAGCTCATGGCTCAAATGGAAGATGCAGGTGCAACATTTGTGCACGTCACTTTACATGTTGGCCCAGGCACATTCCAACCCATACAAGTGGATAACACCGATGACCATATCATGCACGAAGAGGCATATATTATTTCAGATGAGGCAGCAGAAACCATTAATCAAGCCAAATCTAACGGCAAACGTATTGTTGCCGTAGGCACAACCAGCTTGCGCACATTAGAAGCTGCAGGGCAAAGTGGTATATTGCAATCAGGCAATAATCGAACTGACATTTTTATCACACCAGGCTATACATTTAAAATGGTAGATGCCTTGCTCACCAATTTTCACTTACCCAAATCAACCTTGCTTATGCTTGTATCTGCACTTGCAGGGCAAACTCGCATCAAGCAAGCTTATCAACATGCAATTAAAAACGAATACCGCTTTTATTCCTATGGCGATGCTATGTTTATCTCAGGTAACCCACCAGCCCAGTGAACATTTATAAACGTTTCCTTGATGGCATGCCCGAATACTTGGCGCGCCATTATTGGTGGGCGTACTTATGGGAAAAATCAGCATGGTTCTTTGACCACCAACCTATTATTAATGCCATTCTTTTCGGACAATATAAGAAACTTATGCAACGGACCATGCAACA
>JALUNK010000166.1 GCA_027055255.1 Ghiorsea sp. | reverse complement strand
ACATTTACTTACCCCTTATGCTTCAGATAACCTATAGAGAGTGAAAAGATATGACGATTAGGCGAATACTGATTTATCCTGAAGACTGTTTAAAGCAGGTAGCAAAACCTGTGAAAGTCTTTGATGATCCAGCTTTGCACGAGCTAGTACAGGATATGTTGGATACCATGTATGATGCACCAGGTGTAGGGCTTGCTGCACCGCAAGTTGGTGTGTCGTTGCGCGTGGCGGTTACTGATGTGGACTGGCGCAGTGAAGAAGCCGAAGGTGCACGCAATCATAAAGTATGGATTAATCCTGAATTTCTTTGGAAAAGTGAAGAAACGGATGTGAATGAAGAAGGTTGTTTATCCCTTCCTGAAATTTATGGCGATGTGGAGCGCCCGAATGCTTTGCGCCTGCGTTGGTATGATTTGAATGGCAAAAAACATGAAGAAGATTACACAGGTTTTCAAGCTGTGGCATTGCAACATGAGTTTGACCATTTGGATGGTAAGGTGTTTATTGATTACTTTTCGCCGCTTAAACGTCGCATGATTATAAAGAAGTTGAAGAAGAAGTACCTATCATGATTAAAGTAGTATTTGCAGGTACACCTGCATTTTCTGTGGGCTGCCTAAATGCTTTAATGCAAGCAGATAACGTAGAAGTAGTGGGGGTGGTATCACAGCCTGACCGTAAGTCAGGGCGCGGTATGAAGCTCACCCCATCACCTGTGAAGAAAGCAGCCTTGGCAGCCAATATTGATGTGATTACCCCTGAAAAACTACAAGATAATGATGAAGCATTGCAATGGTTAAAAGAAAAAGACTGTGATGTGTTGGTAGTGGTGGCATTTGGCATGATTTTGCCAGTATCTTGGCTTGAAACACCTAAAGTTGCGCCGATTAATGTACATGCATCGCTGCTGCCACGTTGGCGAGGTGCAGCACCTATTGAACGTGCTTTGCTGGCAGGTGATAATGAAACGGGTGTTTGTATTATGCAGATGGAAGAAGGCTTGGATACTGGTGGCATATACCTTGAAAAGCGCATCCCCATTACGCCTGAAAGCACAGGACATACTTTGTGGTCAGAATTAGAAGAATTGGGTGCACAAGCTTTGATGCAGGCTTTACCAAACATTGTTTCAGGTGAATTAGAGCCCAAGCCGCAAGACGAGGCGGGTATGACTTATGCTAAGAAAATAACCAATGATGAGCGGGTGGTTGATTGGGCTTTGGATGCTGAATATATCGAGCGTTTAGTACGTTGTTTTACACCTAAACCTGGGGTGCGTACATCCTATCAAGGTAAGGTGCTGAAAATTATTACTGGTGAAGTTCTAAATGGTTCAAAACAACAACAAGCAGGTGTTGTGGTTGATATTAAGCAAGGTTTGGATGTAAGCTGTGGGGATGGTCAAGTCTATCGCATCACGCAAATTCAACCCGAAGGTAAAAAAGCCATGAATGCAGCTGATTATTTGCGCGGCACCCAAATGACAATTGGGGAAGTGCTGGCTTGAAAAAAGTCGGCATTGTGATTGCTGTTGAAAAGGGTGATGTGGTCATTCGTGCACAACGCGACTCATCATGTGGTTCATGTGCAGGTAAAGCAGCCTGTGGCACATTGGGTTCTTGGAATCTTAAAGAAAAGAATAAAGATGACTTTGATATTCGTTTGCCCAATGCTTTAAATGCCAAAGAAGGTGATATTGTGACGGTAGAAGTACCCGATCAATTGATTTTAACAGCAAGCATGATGTTTTATGGTTATCCTGTGTTGGCATTTTTGATTGTTGGTGCATTTGCTTTTCAGCTTGCCGAAAGCTTAGAATTATCTGGTGACTTGTTTTCTGCTATTGGTGGTCTGCTTGGTGCAGGTATGACATGGCTATGGT
>JALUNK010000165.1 GCA_027055255.1 Ghiorsea sp. | reverse complement strand
ACGAGCATTATTTAACAAATTCATTAACACCTGCTGTAGCTGGCTAGAATCTGCATAAACCATCATAGGTTCATTTTCAATGTCATGTTTCACATAAATATTCTCAGGAATCGTTACTTTTGCCAAATGTAATGACTCTTGTACAAAAACTCGCATAGAAAGCGCTTTCTTTTGCACCACACCTTTGCGTGAAAAGCTTAATAATTGTGCAATCATCGTAGCTGCTTTATCACTTAACCCTTCAATTCGCTCAACTTTCGCAACAGCCGCAGGTGCATTCCCCTGCAACATACTTCTTTTTGCCAAATACATATTACCTGTCATTGCAGCTAAAATATTATTAAAATCATGGGCAATCCCACCAACCAAGGTGCCAATAGCTTCCATTTTTTGTGCTTGATGAAATTGTGCCTCTAAATCTTTGATACCCGTAATATCACGTGAAATACCAATCAAACCAAGCAATTCCCCTTGTGCATTACGATAGGGTGATTTGAGAGTATCAAACAGCCCTTTACGCCCATCAGGATAAGCCACCCAAGTCTCACTTCTTAAACTCTCACCTTGTGTAAATATACGTTTATCATGCTCGATAAACTGTTTGGCTTGAGCTGATTCAAAGAAATCAAGGTCTGTGCACCCAATAACATCAGCTTCCGAAGCTTTGCCTACCAAAGTACAAAAGGCAGGATTACAACCAAGGTATACACCCTTGGTATCCTTTAAAAAAACAAGGTCAGGCACCGACTCTAAAATATTACTCAATAAAATATTGGTTTGTTTCAAGCTAGATTGTGAGCTACGCAATGCCTCATACATGGATGATAATGACGCAGCCAAACGAACAATCTCTTTCGTACCTTGGACTTCTAATGTCGCTTCAGATTTACCTTGCTCAATATCTCGAATAAAACGCATACTGGCAGCTAATGGTTGGGTCACCAACTTTCTTAAAAAGATGAAAAACAATAAGGCAATCAACGCCAACACGGCAGCAAAGTAAATCAATTGTTGCTGTTGTTTTTGCTCCAGTATCATAGCTTGTTTTTGAAAGGTAAATTTACCAATCATCAAACCTTGCCCAAGGTTTTGATCTTGGAAAGATGCCGACATATCTATCGGATAATAGAGGCAACCTTCCGCATTTTCTGTATCGAGATAGGATAATATCTTATGATTTTCCAAAGCTTGCCTGAAACTTAAATGCTTGAAATCAGGAATCACATCTTGCGCCCGTTTACCCAACCATGCATAACGCGTTGAATTCATAATCTTTCCAGACTTATCCAATACACTAAGGTGTACCAATGTTTCACTGGCAGCCGCAACCGCCACAAAACGCTGGGCTGATTGCATATCGCCTTGCCGCAAATCTCGCACAACCTCTAAAGATAGGTTGGAAAGCTGTTCTTGAAACAAACGTTGGTGCATCTCTGCCAACTGTTGCTGTGCCCCAACATATAAAGATGAAATGACAAACCATCCTACAGGAAAAACTAGCAAGACAAACAAAAAGGAAACAACCTGTCCTAAACTAAACCTTTGTAACATTATAATTTTACACGCATCACAAAAGATTTATCTTGAATATGAGAAAATGATATTTCTCTATGCAACATACCTTTCTTCTTCATAAAAGAATATACTTCATGCGTATGGCGCTCAAATTTAGACGGCGCGCCTGAAAAGTAAGTAATATTTTCCACTAAACTGGGTAAAATTAAGTCTTGATATGTTTGCTGTAAATTATGGGGAGTCATTTGTAAACGAGATGCCATCATCTGCATGCTTTTCTCTGAATATTGTGTCATATACGAACGAGCCTTAGCATAAGCCTGCACCAGTTGAAAAATATTCTCGCTTTGTTTCTCCACCTGATCCGTACGTACTGCCAATAC
>JALUNK010000164.1 GCA_027055255.1 Ghiorsea sp. | reverse complement strand
CACTACTTTGCCCAAGTTGTCCTCGAAAAATACTATTAAAATTGGATTTAACCCCAACGGTTTCAAACACCACTTGCGTTCGGCGGTATGGGCCACCATCTTTGGTTTTGGTTGACTCTGCATTGGCAATATTTTCGGATACCACATCCATGCGTGCGCGCTGCGCTGCCATACCTGCAGAACTAATATGCATTGAAGTAAATAGTTCATTTGCCATGATTTAACGCCCCCCTTCTTTAATTGCATTCGCCATACTGCCTAATTTCCCTTGGATAATTTTCATATTAAGCTCATACATCAATTGATTTTCTGCCAGCGTTGACATTTCTCTCTCAACATTAACCGTATTACCATCCATACGCTGAGCATCATTTGAGCGATTGATACCACTTAAATTTAAACCTTGCTCATTTGAACCGAGCAAATGTTTACTATTGGTTTGTTGGGGTGAAACAGAAGAAGATGCCTGTAGTCTTTGTTGGTAAAAATCCGTAAATGTGCGTTTATCTGCGCGGTAATTGGGAGTATCTGCATTTGCGATATTACTCGAAATGACGGTTTGCATTTGTTCACGCGAGGCTGCAGCAGCGCCAAGCTTTGCAAAATTATTTGAGAATAGTCCAGACATTGGCATTGCTCCCTATGTTCACTGCGATTTAAATAACAGTGCTTCTGGTTAGGGTAAGCAAAGAGAATGCCACAATAAGGGCACCTTTACGTATTTCATATGATACGGACGAATCACACCAAGGAACTTGGGAACAGCAATAAGGGAGAGAGCATTAAGGGAGAAAATGCAAACCGCTCAACCAAGCCCCTTAGGGTGATTATATAAGTTTTATCGGCAGTACAAAAAGAAACTTTAGGAAAAAGTTACAATGAAAGTATGCTTGCTACTTATGCGGCAAATGTTTCCTTTCTAAGAATTAACACTTCATCTTCAACAGATGAAAGTGCGGTTATACGACTCATAGCAGCTTGCAAATTGCCTTCTGTGGTTTGGTGCGTCAACATAATGACAGGCACGACTTCACCCGCATCATGTTCTTTTTGTTGCATAGCTTCCAAGCTGATTTGGTGGTCGGCTAGAATAGAAGTCACCGATGCAATCACGCCCGGTTTATCTTGCACCATAATCCTTAGGTAATACTCACTCTGCACATCAGCCATAGGCAAAGTTTCTAAAGGTTTACGCTCTGCGGCAACATAACCCATAGGGGGTGCCAAAAATTCAACACCATCAGGTAATACGCGCGTAATATCCATAATATCCGCAACCACAGCCGATGCCGTTGGTCGCTCACCTGCTCCACGACCGATATAAACCGTGTGTTCTACAAAATCACCAGAAATCATTACTGCATTGTATGAGTCAGATACCTGAGCAATTTGTGTAGATAAAGGCACCAATGTGGGGTGAACACGCATTTCAACTTGTGTAACCTCACCATTTTCACCACGCGGTTTGGCGATACCCAACAGTTTAATACGATAGCCCAATTCATGCACAGCTTCAATATCAGCTGCACCAATTTTACTGATACCTTCAGTAAACACTTCATCAAATTTAATTTCTGAGCCATATGCCATGGCTGCTAAAATGGACAATTTATGTGCTGTATCAATACCTTCCACATCAAAGGTTGGATCTGCTTCTGCATAACCAAGCTCTTGCGCTTCTTTCAATACATCAGCGTAGTCCGCACCCTCATTTTCCATTTTAGTAAGAATAAAGTTGCATGTACCATTCAAAATACCATACACTGACTCGATATTGTTCGCTGCCACACCTTCTCTTAATGCTTTGAGGCAAGGAATACCGCCACCCACTGCCGCTTCAAAGCCAATACTTACATCTTTGTCGGCAGCTTGTTTAAATAACGCCCCACCATGTTTGGCAA
>JALUNK010000163.1 GCA_027055255.1 Ghiorsea sp. | reverse complement strand
AGATGAATCAACTTGTTCATTAACAAGCGTTTGTCATACCCAACTTGATTGGGTATCCAGTGAAGTGCTGGATTCCCGCCTGAAGGTGAATTGCGGAGCAAGAGAGACCACCCTGGGATGATGCGGGAATGACGGAAAGGAACTTAGGAGTATTGATGTTAAAATATATACTTGGTTTATTATTATTTATCATGCCTGCCTTGGTGCATGCTTCACCTGAACAAGTGTGGCAACAAAGTATGCAATTGGCGCAACAAGGGCAGGATAGGCAAGCTATTGCTGTGTTAGAGGGTGCAATATTGCAATCAGGGCAGTCTAATGTATGGACGCAACGTTTTGATATTGCCAAGCGTTTATTAAAGCTAAGATATGATGCAAAGGTCAACAGTACATACAATACTTTAATGCCTAATCGGAACAATCAATATGATATGTTGATGCAAAGTTGGTTGCAACAGCACCCTATTCCTGCGGTTGAAGAGTCTATCATGCCAGGCTTGTTGGCAGCGATTATACCTGGTGCTGGTCATGCTTGGCTTGGGCGTTGGGGCGATGCGGGCGTATCAGCTATGCTTGTTTGGCCTTTGCTTATCCTCACATTCTGGGCTGCTCGCCGCGATATGGGACCAGTCACCGTCTTTTTTGCATTGATTACGGCATGGCTTTGGTCAGGAACTGTCTTTTCAGCTACATCATTAGCAGAACGTGGTGACTACGAATTGTATTACGCATGGTGGCAGCAAATGTGGACGGCTTCAGGTTTACCTTCTAAGCCTTGGTAATAAGATTGCACGAAATAAGCTTGGCTCACTTTGCTTAAATATGAGTTGCCGCTATATTATGTGACCTGAATAGAGTAAAAAGGGAGGGGAATTAAATGGAAAAAAATGAAGTTGTTGTAACTGATATTCAAATGACCTTTGGTTCAATGGTTGTATTCATGATTAAATGGGCTATAGCGGCAATACCTGCGCTTATTATTTTATCAATCCTTGGTTCTATTGTTGCAGGTATCTTGTCAGCTATCGTATAAGAAGTAGTAACTCAAAACGAAAGGCTACCACTAGGCAGCCTTTTTATTGAATCAAAGGGACAGGCTGAAGTTCCTCTGGATTGTTACATTGAGAAGTCAGGGTAAGTCATGGGTCAAATCTTGTTTTGTGTATGTTCCTGCATAAAAAAAGCCCCGTACGAACGGGGCTAAAAGCGGAAGTTTATTGAATGCTTCCGTAGCAATTATTTGATGGCAATCGCTTTTGGTTTTGCGCTTTCCAATTTTGGTAAGCGAACATGTAAGACGCCATCTTGCATGCTGGCTTCCACGGCATCAGCATTGATATTACGGGGTAAGCTAAAGCTGCGTGTAAAGCGACCGTAAGCACGTTCAATGCGGTGTGCGTTTTCTTCTTTAACATCTTTTTCATAACGCCGTTCACCTGATATACTTAATACACCGTCTTTCACTTCAATGGTAATATCTTTTTTAGCTATGCCTGGAAGTTCTACATGCATATTGAGTGCATCTTCAGTTTCGCGTATATCAACTGCAGGTATCCATTGTTCTGAGTTTTGATCGGTTGAAGGCGCAACTTCACCAAATATGTCACCCAAACGATGTTGTAATACTTCTAAGTCTTGCCAAGGTGTTTTACGCATAAGTGTCATAATCATGTCCTCCTTTGAAACAGTGTTTTGTCAACTTAATCAGTGACTTACTTATTACATAAGCATTATATTTTTATATTCAAGGGGTAGAACTTCAGAGATTTAGACCTTATAGATAAAAGATATTTCTTACTTATTGGAGCGTATCATGAGCGGAAAAATACATATTGCTTGCCCGCACTGTTTGGCGGTGAATCGTGTTGAAGAAGAAAAGCTTACTAAACATGTGGTCAATTGTG
>JALUNK010000162.1 GCA_027055255.1 Ghiorsea sp. | reverse complement strand
ACCCTTTTCATCCACCAATTTAAAATCAAGCTGGGCTGTTTGCCCAATAATAAGCTTAGCATGTGCTGAATCTTCATACCCTGGAATTTGTACCAAAACGCGTCTGTCACCTTGGCGCATAATCACGGGCTCTGTTGTACCCAAGGCATCCACACGACGACGAATCACTTCAATCGTCTGCTCAATCGCATATGATTTAATTTCTTTGGCTTCGCTTGCTGAGATTGTAAATACAAAGGTATTATCATCGGTTTGTTCCACATCATAACCAACCAACAACTTACTCAGTAACTTTTTAGCTTTAGCAACATCTTCCGCTTTTTTAATGACAACACTGACTTGTGTCGCGTTGCTATCTAATTTTCTATAGCGTATTTTTTCTTCACGCAACGAGCGTCGAATCATATTAATATTATCAGAGACTTGCTGTGAAATCACCTTTTCAATATCAACATCAACCACAAGGTGAATACCGCCTTTCAGGTCAAGCCCAAGGTTTAATGGTTGGCTCAAAGATGCTGGCCACCAACTGGGTACTGTTATCACATTCGGGGCTGTGCCCATCACAGCACCAACCAGCACTGTAATAATCAACCAAAATTTCCAAGGTGCATATTTTTGCATGAGCTTGTCCTTAACCTTTTCTAAAAGTATTACTTCTCTTTTTTATCTTTCTTTTCTTGTTTTTTGGGGCTTTCTTGTAAACCAACAATTGTATCTTGCTTGGTTTTGATAATCACACCATCAGCAATCTCAACCATAGCTACACCATCTTTTACATTGGTAATGCGACCATAAATGCCACCACCCGTAATCACTTTGTCGCCTTTTTTAAGCTCTTTAATCAGCTCGGCATGTTCTTTCATACGTTTTTGCTGCGGGCGAATCAAAAGCACCCAGAAAATGACCATAATAAGAATCAATGGAATCAATGAGGCAAAACCACCACCACCTGATGCCGCTTCAGCATGAGCCAAGTTTGCAGGCAAAAGGGCAATCGAAAGCGCCATTGCTGCTTTTGAAATAATGTTTTGTAGTGTTGATGTGTTCATTTTCATTCCTTTCTTACGTTAATATATATTGTTCTAACTTACTGGTTGCGATAAGTTTTTAAGAACTCATCACGAAACTCAGGCCAACGATTATCTTCCAATGCTGTGCGCGCTCTTTGCATGAGATCGCAATAGTAATGAAGGTTATGCAAGGTGTTTAACCTCGAACTTAAAAGCTCCTTAGCCATAAACAGGTGGCGAAGATACGCTCTAGAAAAGTTTTTGCATGTATAACATGTGCAACTGTCCATAATTGGCGCATCATCAACTTGATGTTTGAGGTTTTTGATGTTGATTTTACCATGGTCAGTGAAGAGTGTACCATTGCGTGCATTGCGGCTAGGCATCACACAATCAAACATATCAATACCCCTATCAATGCCTTCAATCAAATCATCTGGCGTACCCACACCCATCACATAGTGCGGCTTATCTTCGGGCAAATGGGGTGCAAGTGCATCCATCATCGCCATCATTTCTTCTTTGGGTTCACCCACAGACAAGCCACCAATGGCAATGCCCTCAAAATCGATTTCAGCAATAGCATTCAAGCTTTCGCGACGCAAATCGGGATACATGCCACCCTGTACAATACCAAATAAGGCTTGAGTGTCGTTTACAGGCAGGTGTTCACGGCAATCCTTTGCCCAACGCATAGACATTTCCATGGATTCGCGTGCTTCATCATAAGTGGCTGGATATGGCGTGCATTCATCAAATGCCATCACAATATCACTCCCCAACTTGCGTTGGATTTCCATGCTTTCTTTGGGTCCAAGAAACCACCGAGAACCATCAATATGTGATTGAAACCTAACACCTTCTGGTTCGATCTTACGCAAATCACCCAATGACCAAACTTGAAATCCACCAG
>JALUNK010000161.1 GCA_027055255.1 Ghiorsea sp. | reverse complement strand
GAACCATGTAAATATAAGTTCTGTTTTTCCCTGATAAGACTTCATCAAGCATGGGTTGCATCACCCATGCAAGAGCTGCTGTACAAGCGGCAAGCACGACCATGGCTACCATGGCAACAAAAAGTTTACTTTTATAAGGCAAAAGAAATTGTAATAATCGACGGTACATAGTGATCCTAGTGGTTTAAGATTGGGGCATACGCAAGCGTTGACCAACTTTTAATGCCTGTTGTTTTAACGCATTGAGCTTGAGTATGCTGGATACAGAAACACCATACTTTTTAGCAATGCTCCATAAGCTATCACCTTGATGTACAGTATGAATCGTGGGCGTGGCTTCATGCAGACGACCCATGCGTGTAAAGTAAGATTTGGTGGCGGTAAACATCGCTTTAGCCAACTTTTGTTGGTGTGCTTTTGTTCGCAGTAGCCGTTCACGTTTGGGGTTGGAGATATAATCAACTTCAACCAAAACACTAGGAATTTCGAGTGCAGTGAGAACGGCAAAACGTGCATGTTTGGGTTTTCCATATTTGACGGGTAAGCCTTGCTTTAACTGTGTTAAAATAAGGTTAGCAAACATTTCAGAGCTATCCAGCCCGTCGCGTTTTGCCATATCACCTAAGATATTACGAATAAAGGGGTCACTGACTTCTTGCCCAGGCATCACACCACCAATTAAATCGGAGGCATTCTCTTTTGCAGCCAAAGCTGCAGCAATACGATCGGGTGTTGCGCCTGATTCAGAGAGTGTATAAACGCTTGCACCTTGTACATGACGCTGCTTGACGGCATCAGCATGAACACTAATCATCATATCTGCACCTGCGCTACGTACTTTTTTTACTCGGTTTCTAAGTTTTACGAAATAATCACCGTTACGAACAAGTACGGCTTGCATTCCAGCTTGCGCATTAATCATATCCGCAAGTCTCTTAGCAATACCAAGTGTGATTTGTTTTTCATACAATTTATTGGGTCCAATGGCACCAGGGTCTTCGCCGCCATGACCTGCATCAACCGCAATAATAATATCTTTATGTTTGTTTTTTGGTTGTTGTGTTTTTGACTTGATCACTTTCTTTTGCTTTGGGGTAAGGTCTATAACCAAGCGATGGGGCTTACCTTTTGCTTTTTTGAGTAAAAATGAGCGGGGAGATACGCCGGCTTTAACATCAAGAACTATTCGCGTTGTACCTTTGCTTTGTTTGCCATGACGAATCGATAATAAGACAGGGTCTGGTAAATCTAACTTGGAAACATTTGCATTCATTTTTGTTTTTTGAATGTCGATGACCACACGCTCTGGGTTATGCAGACGGAACAAATCATACTGTACACTTTGCGACAAGTCGAAAACAAGCCGTGTATGGTCGGGTGCAGTCCACATGCGAACTGCATTGATAGACGTAGCTGAGGCAACTGATACATGGGAAAATAAACATAAGAAGGCTATGAAACCAAGTATAAAAACCTGTTTTGGGAAAAGGGTTAATTGTTTCCTTTTTGTTAAATATGTTAATGCCATGACCATAATGAGTCCTAACTCTGCACAGGTATGATAAAAAATGGAAGGTATTGCTTTTTTATTGACACCCTAATCTTACATAATTACATTTCGATACATGTCGAATTATAGAAAAGATAATATGTTGAGGATGGCAAATAAATTTAAAGCATTATCCAACCCAATACGGTTGCGCCTATTTTTGGAGTTAACACAGTGTTGTAAAGTAGGTGAAGCATGTGATGTGCAGCGATGCGTTGGTGAGTTGGCTAGCATTGTAGATATTGCACCTTCAACATTATCGCATCATCTCAAAGCGTTAAATCAAGCAGGTTTGGTGAATATGGAACGTGTAGGAAAAAACAGAATATGTAGCGTCGATGTGAAAGTTTTAGACAAGTTATCCGACTATTTTAAACCAAAATTAATGAAGGGGAACACATGAGTAAACAACAAGATATGGATGAAGTGCGCCAAAATGTGCGTGAAAGTTATGCCAAAGTCGCTGAGGCAAGTAACGATGGAGCATGTTGCGGCGAAGTATCAAGTTGCTGTGGTGTATCAGATGATGATGCTATCAACACCCTGATTTCAACGCGGTTAGGCTACTCTGAAGATGACTTGGATGCAGTGCCCGATGGAGCAGATATGGGTTTAGGCTGCGGTAACCCGCGTGCGATTGCTTCGCTTAAAGTAGGCGAGACAGTGGTAGACTTAGGTAGCGGAGGTGGCTTTGATGCCTTTTTGTCGGCGAGAGAAGTGGGTGAATCAGGAAAAGTTATTGGTGTGGATATGACACCAACGATGATTTCAAAAGCAAGAAAAAACGCAGAAAAAGGGAAGTTTTCTCAGGTTGAATTTCGTTTGGGTGAAATTGAGCATTTGCCTATCGCAGATAATACGGCAGATATTATTATTTCGAATTGTGTGATTAACCTGTCACCCAATAAACAACAAGTATTTAATGATGCTTTTCGTGTGTTGAAAGTGGGAGGTCGTTTGGCTATTTCTGATGTGGTTGCTAGCGCTGAAATGCCAGAAGATATGAAAAATGACCCTGTGCTTCATGCTGGTTGCATGGCGGGTGCGGAACTCATTGATGAAATTCATGATATGCTTGAGCAAGCAGGTTTTGTTGACATCTGTATTACACCCAAAGATGAGTCCCGTGAGTTTATTAAAGATTGGGCACCTGATAGCGGTGTTGAAGACTATGTGTTATCTGCATATATCGGTGCAGTTAAACCGGTGTAAACTAAATAAATCAAGCCTAACTCACGGTTGGGCTTGAAATTTGGCTTTATACTTGCTATACCTAGTTTATGTTAATATTAACGCGAAAAGAAGGCGAAAGCATTACTATCGGTGAAGATATACAAATCAAAGTTTTAGCTGTGCAGGGTGGAAAGGTACGATTGGGTATTGAAGCACCACGAGAAGTCAGTGTTAATCGAGAGGAAGTATTACTTAAGCCTGAGGAAAAAAGCTAAATACCTTCACCTTGAAAGACGGTGTCACCTGCAAAAACGGGCGTACTTAAATATTTTTCACCACCATCAGGGAAAATACAAACAATAACGCCCGCTTGCTTTTTCTGCGCTAATTGCTCTGCAGTTTGCATGGCTGCGGCCAAAGCACAGCCACAGGATTGGCCACATAAAATACCTTCTTCAAGAGCAAGACGTTGTGTATACTCGTATGCGGACTCGGTGGTGATGCCTAACTTTGTATCGAAACCAGAAGCGTTATAAATCCCTGGAACAATACTTGATTCCATATGTTTCAAACCTTCAATGCCGTGAAAAGGAGAGTCTGGTTCTGCCGCAATGACTTGAATGTTAGTATTTTGTTGCTTGAGGTAGCGACCCGTACCCATCAAAGTACCTGATGTGCCGAGAGATGCGATAAAGTGAGTGACTTCTTTATCTGTATCACGCCAAATCTCAGGGCCAGTGCTTTCCTCATGAGCCTGAGGGTTGGCAGGGTTGTTGTATTGGTCAGGTTTGAAATAAAGCTCTGGCGATTGCTCATAAAGCTCTCTGGCTAAGAGAATTGCGCCATCAGAGCCTTCTAAAGGGTCAGAAAATACAATGTCTGCACCAAAGGCTTGGCATATACGTTTGCGTTCTTCAGATACATTGGCTGGCATCACAAGCTTCACTTTATAGCCCATAGCAGCACCAATCATGGCAAGTGCAATACCAGTGTTTCCCGATGTTGAATCAAAAATAATTTTATCTTGGCTTAAAGCACCCGATGCAATGCCTTGTTTAATCATCCATAATGCAGCTCTATCTTTAACTGAGCCACCAGGATTATGTCTTTCAAGTTTAGCAAGAATAGTAATATTTTCAGGGATGTTTTTGGTGATGTTTTGAATGCGCACTAAGGGAGTGTTACCAATCAAATCAAGAATATTATGATACTTTATCGACAAAATATAACTCCGCTTATAAAAAAACGTATGCTCTACATTTGCCCATGATGCGCAAGGTTAATTGTTTACTTTTTCTTTATCATATCTCGTTTGTGCCTGTAGAATATGGTCAGCGTGTTGCTCTGACCAATCTCGAATATTGGCTAAGAGCTGAGTTAAAGATTTGCCCTGTTGCGTAAGTTTATATTCCACTTTTGGTGGAATAGTGGGGTAGACGGTTCGTATAAGTAAACCATCGCGTTCCATACTACGTAATACTTGAGTGAGCATTTTTTGCGAAATACCATCAACTTCTTTACGAAGCTGATTAAATCGTTTGGTTTCTTGCGCTAAAGCACCAACAATAAGTACCGTCCATTTATCTGCGATACGATTAAGTATCATTCTTGTCGGACAATTTTTATCGTAAACATTCCATTTCATAATAATAAACCTATTATATTCATTAGTAACTTTTAGGTTCCTATATAACAAAATAGTGCCTTCTTCCTAAAATATACTTAGGCAATAATGTTCGCCGCCAAGGGAATAGCAAGAAAAAAGGAGTTCATATGAAAACTAAACCCTTTATCACAACAGCACTGCTTATTGCAGGCTTATTTACACAAGGAGGTGTCACTATGGCACAAGATACAGAATCAAATGGAAAACTTATTGGCGCATTTGCAGAACAAGTGTTTGGGCATAAAGATTTAAGCCATTTAGATCAATACATCAAACAGGACTATATCCAACATAACCCATTGGTTGGGCAAGGTATAGAAGGATTTAAGGCTTTCTTTGCGGATTGGTTTGAGCAGGTTCCTGATTTTAAGTATGATTTAAAGAAAACCATCATCAATGATGACCACATTTGGGTTTATGGCACTTATTCAGGCACTCAAAAAGGAGAGTGGTTGGGTGTTCCTGCAACCCATAAGGCATATAGCTTTGATTCGGTGGATATTTTTCGTGTAGAAGAAGGAAAGCTTGCTGAACATTGGGACGTGCTGGATGTATATACTTTGTTTAAAAACCTTGGTGTCATCCAATAAAAACGAAGAGCCTGCTGAAATATGCAGGCTTTTTTAAATGATAAATGGTGCTCTCGACTGGAGTCGAACCAGTGGCCTACCGCTTAGGAGGCGGTCGCTCTATCCATCTGAGCTACGAGAGCTTGTTTTAGCGTTTCAAAGTCCGCCGTTGATTTTCCAAACCTGACCTTCACGGTGAAACTTTAATTGTTCACGCTGTACAATATGTCGCCATTGTCCATCCGCAAACACCTTGAGGATATAGGTTTGTTCACAAATCGCATGATTATTGTCATTGATTTGAATTCTTCGATCCCGTGAATCCATTTCAACTTGCTTAAAGCGCAAAAAAATTTGTTTCATACTTTCTAAGGCAGGACTTCCTTTTTCTTGCACATAAGATGTACTCAATAGGGATGTGTATGTTGCTATATCCTTTTGGCTAATACTTGTATTCCTCTGATCAAGTAAGTTATTGATTTCATCTTTATCATTGGTGCAGGCGGTAAAAAAAAGAAGTATTACCAAAAGGGTGTAACGTAGCATTACATTAAGTTTCGTGCTTTTTTATGCCACGGGTTATCAACAAACTTTGAGGCTAATGTTTGAATAATTTCTTTTGCATAATCATTTTGTTGCAGCTCCATAAATGATGCAGCTAACCAATACAATGATTCAGGAGCAACGTCAGCTTCAAGAAAATCATTCTTTACCACGATGAAACGATTGGCTGCACCCACATAATATTCATGGTCATAATAAAATTTACCAATAATCATTTCATGTTCGGCAATTCGGTTGATAATAATGTGCAGGTTGGCAGATGTTTCAGCGGCATAAGCATTATTTGGATTTCTCTGCATTAAATTTTCAAACGTTTTACGTGCTTTTTTAGAAAAAACTTGTTCATGATATTCACTTTCTGATTGGTGAAAGTAACTCATACCCAAAATATACTCAGCATAATCATGTTCAGGATGGTTGGGATGAGCCTCAAGAAAGCGATTGGCAAGTACTTCACTAAGAATAAACTCATCATTCAAGTATGCTGCCTTTATTTGCAATAGCTCTGCAGGCGTGGCAAAGCGACTATACGGGTATTTTGCAGTGAACTTACCAAGATATAGATTAGCCCTGCCATAAAACCCTTCTGAGACCAAACTTTCAGCTTTGCGGAAATCCTTCTCTGCTGACTCAGAGAGAGTTAAATCGATAGTAGCACAAGAAGAAAGAAGAACTATCCCAAACAGTAGAATAGAAACATTACGCATGTCATTTAAAATCATTGTATGTGACCAGTGTTTTGAATTTTAGTTAAACCACCCATATAAGGCTGTAAAACAGTAGGGATACTAACGCTCCCATCTGCATTCCAATAGTTCTCTAACAGTGCAACCAGTGTACGACCAATAGCTAGTCCTGATCCGTTGATGGTTGCAACAGCTTGGGGCTTGCTACTTTCATCGCGAAACCTAATGCCAGCGCGCCTGCCTTGAAATTGACCAAAGGATGAGCACGATGATATTTCACGGTATGTGTTCTGACTCGGTAGCCAAACTTCCAAATCAAATGTTTTTTGTGCTGAAAAACCTAAGTCACCTGCGCAAAGGTTGACTAAACGATAGGGGAGTTCTAATGCTTCAAGAATAGCAGCTGCATTGCTAAGCAAGTTATCAAGAGCTTTTAATGCCATATCGGGGTGGACGAGTTGAACCAATTCAACCTTATCAAACTGGTGTTGGCGAATCATGCCTCGCGTATCACGGCCTGCTGAACCGGCTTCGCGGCGGAAGCATGGTGTGTAGGCGCAATGTTTAATGGGTAGTTGAGAGGCTTCAAGAATGCTATCTTGATACATATTGGTCACGGGTACTTCTGCAGTAGGGATAAGAAATAAGTCTTCGCCTGAAAGTCTGTAAGCATCATCTTCAAACTTTGGAAGTTGACCTGTACCTGTCATAGCTTTGCGATTGGCAATGGCTGGTACCCAAACTTCTTCATAACCATGTTTATCCGCATGCGTATCAAGCATGAATTGCATTAAGGCGCGTTCTAAGCGTGCACCAGCGCCTTTGAGCACTGAGAAACGACTTCCAGCAAGCTTAACACCTGTCTCAAAGTCTAAGATACTTAATGCTTCACCGATATCCCAGTGAGCAGGAACTTCATCTGTACGAGGTGTACCCCATAAACGAATTTCTTCATTATCATCTTCATCTTTGCCTTCAGGCACGGATTCATGTGGAATATTTGGAATTTCAAGCAGGGTTAAGCTAAATGCTGCTTCTGCTTCTTTTGTTTTGGCATCCAGTTCTTTAACTGTTTTACCAACTTCTCCCATCCTAGCCATTTCTTCAGATGCATCTTCACCAGCACCTTTCTTTTGCCCAATTCGTTTTGAAACTTTATTTCTTTCTGCTTGTAAGCTTTCTGATTCTAACTTTAGCTTACGTTGTTCTTTATCAAGCAAAAGGGCTTTAGCCCACGCAGAGTCTTTTGCAACTGTAGCATTACCCCGTTTTGATAATGCTTGTTCCATTGCTGCAGCATCGCTGCGCAGTGATTTGCGATCGATCATTCACTTGTACCTTCTGTATCTGAACTTGAAATACTTTCATTTGTTTCAGGTGTTGGTTCAATAGCGTCAAAATCACTTTCAACCACATCGTAATCTTGGTCATCTTGCTTTTCAGCTACGCGAACAGCACCAATAACACGTTCTTTTTTCGAACAGTCAATAAGGGTTACGCCTTGTGTGTTACGCCCAATCACTGAAACGCCATTCATGCGAATGCGTACCAAACGACCTGAATCTGTCATCATCATCACTTGGTCATCATCAAGCACTTGAAGAGCTGCAATCATATCACCATTACGGCCACCTGTTTTCAAGGTGAAGACACCTTGACCACCACGTTTCTGGGTGTTGTATTCACTTACAGCGGTGCGTTTGCCGAAACCATTCTCAGACACAGCAAGTAATGTAGCCTTATTGGCAACGACGGACATAGAAATGACACGATTGCCTGCACTCATACGGATACCTGTAACACCACGTGTGCTACGGCTAAGAGGGCGGGCATCTTTCTCACTAAAACGAATAGCTTTACCGTTGCTTGAGGCAAGCATGATATCTTGCTCACCATTGGAAATAGCTACTGCCATCAAATCATCGTCATCATCCAAACGGATAGCAATAATGCCGTTAGCACGGATATTTTTGTATTCAGTGAGTCGTGTTTTCTTGATGATACCATTGGTGGTTGCCATCACGATAAACTTATCTTCTTCAAACTCGCGTACTGCAAGAGTTGCAGAAATTTTCTCATCTTTTTCAACAGGAAGAAGGTTAATCAAAGCTTTACCACGTGTGGCGCGACCTGCTTGAGGAATTTCATATACTTTTTTACGGAACACGCGTCCTTTATCAGAGAAGAAGAGTAAGAAGTCATGGGTTGATGCGACCATCAGCTGTTGAACAAAATCTTCTTCTTTGGTGGTCATCGCCGTTTTACCTTTACCACCACGGCGTTGCGCACGGTAAAGTGTGGTTGCATTACGTTTAATATAACCCTCATTGGAAATGGTGACAACCATATCTTCTTCAGTAATGAGGTCTTCAATCGAAAGCTCTGCCGTTTCATCAATGATTTCAGAAAGACGAGGTGTGGCGTACTTGTCGCGCACCATTTCAAGTTCTTCGATAATCACTTTCATCAATAGCTTTTCATCAGCCAGGATTTCTTTTAAAGATGTGATTAATGCCAAAGTTTCATCATGGTCTGCTTTAATTTTATCATATTCAAGACCAGTTAAACGTTGTAAGCGCATATCCAAGATGGCTTGTGCTTGTTTTTCAGAAAGCTTGAATGTTGTACAAAGGTTTTCTTTGGCTTCAGCGCCGGTTTTACTTGCGCGAATAAGTTTGATGACCGCATCGATATTGTCGAGTGCAATCAATAGACCTTCTAAAATATGCAAACGTGCTTCAGCTTTTTTCAAGTCGAATAAGCAGCGGCGTGTCACCACTTGACGCCTATGGTCTAGGAAATGAAGTAATAATTCACGAACGCCGCAAAGCTTAGGCTGCCCATCCAATAAGGATAGATAGTTGCAGCTAAAGTTGCATTGCATGGCTGTTTGTTTGTATAGGTTATTGATAATGATTTCAGGAACTTCATTGCGTTTGAGGTCAATAACCAAACGCATGCCATCACGATCTGACTCATCTCGAACTTCTGAAATACCTTCGATTTTTTTGTCTCTAGCTAGTTCGGCAATATATTTATGTAACTTGGCTTTATTGACTTGATATGGAAGCTCTGCAATGACCAAAGATTCACGTTTGGTACGTTTGTTGCGTTCAACTACAACTTTTGCACGCATGGTGACCGAGCCACGTCCGCTAGCAAATGCATCACGCATACCTTTGCGCCCATAAATAAAACCTGCGGTTGGGAAATCAGGGCCTGGCATGATTTGCATTAATTCTTCATCATCAATGTCAGGGTTTTGGGTTAAGGCGACAATCGCATTAATCGCCTCACCAAGGTTGTGTGGTGGGATATTGGTTGCCATGCCCACAGCAATGCCTTGAGAGCCGTTGACGAGCAAGTTAGGGAACTTGGCAGGTAAAACTTTTGGCTCAGACAATGATTCGTCATAGTTAGGGCCAAAATCAACGGTATCTTTATCCAAGTCTGCCAAAAGCTCAGCAGAAAGTTTGCTCATACGTGACTCTGTATAACGCATTGCTGCTGGAGAATCGCCATCCACAGAACCAAAGTTACCTTGACCATCAACAAGCACATGACGCATGCTCCATGGTTGAGCCATACGTACCATGGCATCATATACAGCTGTATCACCATGGGGATGGTATTTACCAATCACGTCACCCACGATACGAGCTGATTTTTTATAAGGTTTATCAGCAGTGGATCCTAAATCTTGCATCGCATACAAAATACGCCTATGAACAGGTTTTAAACCATCCCTTGCATCAGGTAAGGCTCTTCCAATGATGACGCTCATGGCGTAATCAAGGTATGAACTTTTCATCTCATCTTCGATCAAGACGGGAATTGCAGGGTTTAGGTTGTTGTCATCCATGTTTTAACTCCAAATGTGCAGTGCAATGGTAACGTTTATTTGCTATTTAATGCAGAAGCATAGGTAGCAGGCGGGGTAATGTCTATGGATATTAATAAATAGCTTGAAGCAACGTTTCAAGGGCTTCCATATCCATTTTTGACTCACCAGGATTATTTGTTTTGATGATAATCTCTTCTTTTTTCAGCGCACTGGCTGCACGAGAAATAGTTTCGCGGCTGGTAGAAAGTTGGTCAGCAATCATTTGGTGGGTTGGAAGTTTAACAATCACCATACCTTCTGCATCTTCTTTACCAAATCGGTCTCCAAAGTCTTTAAGGTAATAATATAAACGATGTGGAACATCCATAGTACTAACACGTTCTAAAAGTTGGCTGGTACGGCGCAAGCGGTTTACGGTTTCGGCTAAAAGCTTCAGGGATACTTTGGGTTGCTTTAGTAATAGTCGCTCAAAGTCAACACGGCGAATTTGAGCAAGTTTTGAATCGCTTAGCGTGCTAACCGTTGCAGAACGGGGCTGTTGGTCAAGCAAAGACATCTCACCAAAATACGCACCCTTTTCGAGTAGGGATAAAACAATTTCACGACCATCAGGTGCATAGTATGATATTTTTACAGAGCCTTCGATGATAATGAATAAAGAACCACCATCCTCACCTTCGTGAAGCACAACTGTTTTTTTTGTAACATCATGAAAAGTGATAAGCTGTGAGACTGACTCAAGCTCTTCTTTGTCTAACTCTGAAAACAGTGGAACATGTGTTAAAATATCTTGCATTTCCCCTCCCCAAGGATGTTAACTGATGGCTCGTGCCGAAGCAATGGTAGCCATATTCACAATATCATCAACACTTGCGCCAGTTTGCAAAACATGAACCTGTTGTGGTAAACCCATTAAGATAGGGCCAATGGCAGTGCTGCTGCCCAGCTCTTTAAGGAGTTTATATGCAATATTACCTGCTTGCATGGTTGGGAACACCAAAACATTGGCATCATCTTTTAATTTGGAAAATGGATATTGTGCCAAAATATTTGGGTTTACAGCGGTGTCTGCCTGCATTTCACCATCAGCAACCAAGTCAGGGTGGCTTTGATGAAGAATAGCAACGGCTTCCGCAACCTTTTTAGCCTCTGGGTGACTCGAACTACCAAAGTTTGAAAAGGATAACATGGCAACTTTAGGTTCCCAGCCTAAAGATGAAGCTGTTTCAGCTGTGAGCACAGCAAGTTCAGCAAGTTGCGTTGGGTTCATATCGACATTGACAGTGCAATCGGCTAAGAAATAAGCGCGATCTTCCATAATGAGAATATACATACCGTAAACATGATGATGTTGTCCTGTTTTTTCATCATGTCCAAGCACTTTTAGGATAGGGCTTAGTGCATCTGGATAATGCTTGGTGCGCCCCGTCAGCATGCTGTCAGCAAAACCTTGGCGAACCAATAATGAGCCTAGAATATTTCGATCATGGCGTAATATTTTGACGGCTTCATGACGCAATATACCTTGGCGTTTACGGTCAAAATACAAAGCATCAGCAAGGCTAGAGAAGCGAGAATCTTCCTCATGTGGGTCAATGATTTCAACATCCTTCATGTTCAGGCGCATCATTTCTGCTTGTTGTTGAATAGATTCGGGGTCACCTAACAATATGGGTAGTGCAATACCATCGGCAGCCATGACTGCTGCGGCATGGATAATGGTCGGGTCATCGCCTTCAGGTAAGATAAGTCGGCTTGGTTTCTGTTTGGCTTTTTCGGTAATTAAGCGCATGAACGTACGTGATTGGTCAATGCGTCCAGCTAAGTCTTGTGCATAGGCATAAAAGTCTGAAATAGGCATTCTTGCAACACCTGATGCGACAGCAGCTTTGGCGACTGCTGTAGGTACAACTTCAATTAAGCGAGGATCAAAAGGTTTGGGTAAAATGTATTTGGGGCCAAAACGAAGCTCAGTTTCACCATAGACTTTGAGTACAGATGCTGGGACTTCTTCTCTGGCTAACTCCGCCAGTGCATGTACAGCAGCAACCTTCATCTCTTCGTTGAAGGTGGTGGCGCGTACATCCAATGCCCCTCGAAAGAGAAAGGGGAAGCCTAAAACATTATTGACTTGATTAGGGTGGTCAGAGCGCCCTGTTGCCATAATGAGGTCAGGGCGAGTAGCCATAGCAACATCATAATCAATTTCAGGTGTTGGGTTCGCCATGGCAAACACAATAGGTTTGTCTGCCATGCTTTTAAGCATATCGGCAGATACGATGTTGCCTTGTGATAAACCAAGGAACACATCTGCTCCTACGATAATTTCTTCCAATGATGTGTCTTTATCACCATTGGCAAAATGGGCTTTATGGAAGGGAAGCTCATCGCCTCGATTTTTATAAATCACACCTTTTCGGTCAAGGAAATACATATTTTTACGTTGTGCGCCAAGCTCTTCAATCAAACGCATGCAGGCAAAACCAGCGGCACCTGCACCTAAGCAAACGATTTTTACATCTTCAATTTTTTTATCTTGTAGAATGAGTGCGTTAATCAATGCCGCAGCTGTGATGACAGCCGTACCATGTTGATCATCATGCAATACAGGAATATTAACACGTTTTTTAAGCTCTTCTTCAATGATAAAACATTCAGGGGCTTTGATATCTTCTAAATTGATACCGCCAAAGGTTGGTTCAAGGCGAGCGACCGTTTCTACAAATGCCATGGGGTCAAGCTCATCAACCTCAATATCAAACACATCAATATCAGCAAAACGTTTGAAAAGAATGCCTTTACCTTCCATCACAGGTTTACTTGCAAGCGCACCAATATTACCTAAACCAAGCACAGCCGTTCCATTACTAATCACGCCCACAAGGTTGGCGCGAGAGGTGTATTCATAAGCTTTAGATGGGTCTTTTTCAATTTCTAAACAAGGGATGGCAACCCCAGGGGAATAAGCAAGCGCAAGGTCGCGCTGAGTAACGCAAGGCTTGCTTGGGGTGACACTAATTTTTCCTGGTGTTGGTTTGCTGTGATAATCCAACGCTGCTTGGTCAAACTCTGAAAATGTTTCTTGTTTAGCCATGAAAAAGGTCTCCCGTGAATATATGAACGAACCCTAACAATTTGATAGGCATGAGAACAGTTAGAAATTCATTTAGTTTATTTTCATGTAAGGCTGTTACGCTTGCGCTGATTTTTCTCAACAATGATAGTTGATATTGTTATCATCGACACCCCATGGAGTGATATTTGTGAGCGAGCATATCCGCGAAATACCTTATAATTACACGTCTTATTCAGACCGAGAAATTGTTCAGCGTTTTTTAAGCGAGGATATTTGGGATGACTTGAATGTGCTTAGGGCACAGCGAAAAACAGGTCGTTCGGCGCGTCTTTTATTTGATATTTTGGGTGATGTTTGGGTGATTGAGCGCAATATTTTCCTAAAAAATGATTTTTTAAAGCATCCAAAGCGACTTAAAAAGCTAAGGTATCAGCATCAAGAACGTATTCGACGGATTAAAGCGGGTGCAGAAAATAACCAGCGTGCGACTAAAGTTGTATGTTGCACAGAGCGGATGTTAACAGAGTTTTATGCTTGGTTTGAGAATGAAAACAAACGCAGACGAAAAACCAAACGTGCACTTGCCAAGTGCACCCATAAAAACAATGTCCATTTTGATGCCTTCACTTTAAGTCATCATGCCACCGATGCGACAGACTGGCGCTCCCATTTACCTTTTTGTGTATTAACGCCTGATACCGCTGAAGAAATACCCAAATTAATTAAAGCAATTCAAGCATTGGGTCTGGTTGTGATTCCTCGAGGCGGGGGTACAGGTTTGTGTGGAGGTTCTGTTCCTTTATCCAATGATGCTGTGATTATTAATGTGGAAAAATTTGACCACATTGGTAAAGTTGTTAAGCAAAACATTGGTGATAAAGGTGAAGTTGCAACCATCTCTGCGGGTGCAGGTGCGGTAACAGGTAAAGTTATGGATGCCTCTAAACCCAATGTTTTTGCAACAGACCCAACCAGCTTATGGGCATGTACGATTGGGGGTAATGTGGCTTCCAATGCAGGTGGTAAACACGCTGTGATTTGGGGAACATGCGTGGATAACCTTTTATCATGGAAAATGGTTACACCCGATGGTGATTGGCTGTTGGTGCAGCGCCTTAATCATAATATGGGCAAGTTGCATGATGAAGATGAAGTACAGTTCTCTTTAACCAAAACATCATCAGAAACTGGACAAATTATTTCAGAAGAAGTATTGAGTTTACAGGGTTCTGTCTTCCGCAAAGAAGGTTTGGGTAAGGATGTGACTCGCAAAGCTATGGGTGGTTTGCCCGGTATTCAAAAAGAAGGAACGGATGGTTTTATCACTGAAGCCACGTTTATTTTACATAGAGCTTATGATGTAACGCGCACTGTTTGTTGTGAATTTTTTGGGCAAAAACTTGATGATGCCACCCAAGCTTTGGTGAACATTAAAAACCATGTGGATGCTGTTGAAAATGTGTTTCTTGAAGGTTTTGAACATTTTGATGAGAAGTATGTCAAAGCGATTAATTATGTAAGCAAGTCCACGCGAAGAGAGCGACCACGTGTTGTGCTGTTGATAGATGTGTCGGGAGATGATGATAAAAAAGTAGCACAAATTTGTGCTGACATTTGTAAGTTTGCTTCCGATGGTAATGGTGAAGGTTTTGTTGCGATATCCAAAGAGGATAGGCACAGTTTTTGGGGTGATAGAGGGCGAATGGCTGCCATTGCCAAACACACGCGCGCTTTCAAAATGAATGAAGATGTGGTGATTCCATTACCTCGGTTGTCTGAGTACAACGATTATGTTGAGTTATTAAATATTGAAAATTCTATTGCCAATAAATTGGATATGCTGGATGCTTTAAGTAACTATTTTGAAGAAACTAAAAAGCAAATAAATTCTGATAACCAATTGGTTCGTCAAGAGCTAAACTTGGAAGATGACGTATATTTGGCGGAGAAGCTGAATGCTTGTTTAGGCGTAGTTTCCGAGGCAAGAGAAAGATGGAATTATTTCCTTAAATCTTTGTTTGCACCGATGTCAGATGCGACGGCTTATTTAGATGGCATTGATTACACCCAAGAGGATACGTTTTTTTCATTGATTCAACGTGCTGATTTACGTATTTCATACCGTAAAGAAGTTGAATCGCCATTGCTTGAGCATTTACGAGGCAATGAAAGTCTGGTGGATAAAGTTAAAGACATTCATCAGAATATACTGTCAGGCCGCGTTGTTGTTGCCACACATATGCATGCAGGTGATGGTAATGTACACACCAACATCCCTGTAAACTCCAATGATTATAAGATGATGCGTAAAGCACACCATGTGGTAGAGAAGGTGATGCAAAAAGCTGAGGAATTGGGTGGTGTGATTTCGGGAGAGCATGGTATTGGTATCACCAAACTTGCATACTTAAATAAAGATGTATTGGCTGAAACAGCGGCATATTTAAAAAAGGCTGACCCAACAGACTTGTTTAACCGAGGTAAACTTCAGCCAGGATTAGATTTGAGCTTAACCTATACACCAAGTTTTAATCTTTTAGAGCATGAGTCTGTAATTATGGAAGCTGCTGATTTAACAGAGCTTTCTGAAGAAATATCGCCATGTTTGCGTTGCGGTAAGTGTAAACCTGTGTGTAATACTCATTTCCCACGTGCCAATATGCTGTATTCGCCACGCAATAAAATTCAAGCATCGGGTGCGATTATTGAAGCCTTTTTGTATGAGTCGCAAACAGGTGCGGGTATTTCTTTTGAGCAGTTTGAAGGGCTTCACGATGTCGCCAATCACTGCACGATTTGTCATAAGTGCGAAGCGCCATGCCCAGTAGATATTGATTTTGGTGAAGTGACTGAAAAAATGCGTGCTTTGCTTAAAGATAAAGGGCAGTCACGTTTTAATATTGTTTCTAAGCTTTCCTTGATGTTCTTGGTGATTGAAAATCCTGATTTGGTCAAAATTGTGCGCGAGGTTGGTATTCGTTGGAGCTACAAAGGGCATCAATTGTTGCATAAAGTTGCGAAAATGGTGGGTGTAATCAAAGAGAAACCTGCGGCAACACGCAATTTGGATGGTATTCAGGCGCAAGTGATAAACTTTGTTGAGCGACCTCTGCCGTCCTTACCGTTGCAGACATCCCGTCAAATTTTAGGTATTGAATCACGTGATAAGAATATGATTCCAATCTTGAGAGATTCTAAAAAGGCAAATGGTAGGGCGGTGTTTTATTTTCCAGGCTGTGGTTCAGAGCGTTTGTTCTCGCAGGTGGGCATTGCCACACAAGCTATGTTATTTGATTTAGGACTTAATGTGGTGCTACCACCATCCTATTTATGCTGTGGTTATCCAAGCACGGCAAGTGGAGATCACAAGCAAGGTGATAAAATGACCTATGATAATCGAGTATTGTTTCACCGCCTTAAAAATGCGTTGTCGTATCTTGATTTTGAAGCTGTGATTGTTTCTTGTGGAACATGTTATGACCAGCTTGAGCGTTATGCCTTGGAAGAAGTCTTTGAAGGTGCGCCTTTGATTGATATTCATGAGTATTTGATGACGCAAGGTGTAAGCGTGAACAATGTAGAAGGGGTGCAGTATATGTATCATGAGCCATGTCATAACCCTTTAAAACGTCACGGTTCGGAAGTCGTGATTGAATCATTATTGAATAAGAAGTCTGTAGAATCGGAAGAGTGCTGTGCTGAAGCAGGTACATTGGCTGCGGCTCACCCTGAAATTTCTGGAAAAATTCGCGCACGTAAAGAAGAAAAAATGGTTGAAGCCAGCGAAAAACTTAAATTATTGGGTGATGAAGAGCAAAAACTTCTCACCTCTTGCCCGGCATGCCTGCAAGGATTGTCTCGTCTGGAGGATGTATCGGGTGTAAAATCTGATTATATTGTGGTTGAGCTTGCCAAACAGTTGCATGGCGATGATTGGCAGAAGATGTTTGTTGAGCGCATTAAAGATGGTGGTATTGAACGCGTTTTAATGTAAGAGATCTATGCACCGCGCACTTTTTTGGCTACATCTGCGTTAAAAACAGTCCTTCAAGCCTCATTTGTAAACAGCAAACTACGGTTTCAGGATTGTTTTTGCATTGATTCGCTCAAAATATCACTGTGGTAAAGAGGTCTCTGTAAAGGCCAGTTAGGCATAAAAAAGGCTAGCAATCGCTAGCCTTTTTAGTTTGCTTAGGTTGGTTCCTCAGATTGGAATTAACCCAATGTTTTGTTAATTGTGCTTTTATTTGCTTTATGAGCTGCAGCAATCAATTGTTTTTCTAATGTTTCTAAAACATCACATACTTCTTCTGAAATGTTTTGCAGGCGTGAAAACAAAGCTTCTGCTTGTTTAAGTTGCTCCTTTTTTGCTTTTGCTTTGCCGCCAAACAAGCGTCCAAATGCGGACACATCGGGTTCATCAAATAATAATTTGAAAATTTGCATGTATGTTCTGTGGAGTTCATCGTGTGGTTTTTCCATGGCAGCATAAGCAGGAAGGTTACGCAACATTTGCCCTGATCCATAGTACCATTTACCAAAAATACAATCGGTTGGCAGCATAGGAATATGCTCTTTGTCCACGTTCATGCCAGCGATAAGCGCTTCAGCTCGCGCTACCCAAGCTTTATGTGCAGCACGTGCATTTCTAAGTTGCGCAACGGCATCTGATAACTTCATTTTTTCCCCTCTCGACAATTAAATCAGGCTTAATTAGTGTCGCAATGTAATATGTTGAGAGTGTAATGGAAAGAAAAAAGACAAGTACTGATGATGGTTCGATTGCAACCTTAACAGAGCTATGCTTAATGCATGGAGATGACCCTACGCTTCATTTAAGGCTTGCAGACTCATTGTGGAATGCAGGGCGTGAAATTGCAGCACTTGCAACTGCACGTAAGGTTTATCAAGTACTCAAGCAAAAAAATCCTGCGGAAGCTGGGCTGGTGGCAGAGCGTTTTGGTGAAGAAATCACGGTAGATGAAAAATACCCGCCAACCACTCAAATATATTCGCCGCTTCAAGAGGTGTTTAAGAAAAGTCTCAAGAAATATGCTATTTCAATAGCCAAGGGTGATATCCTTTTTCACATGGGAGACGCTGCGGATTTGATTTATCTTGTTTTGGAAGGTGAGGTGGCTTTGTCTGCTGAGGTTGACGGAAATTATGCTTTGGTGAACTATCTCTATTCAGGCTGTTTAGTCGGTAAAGATGTACGAGATAAAGCTGGTGTTTATAAGACGACAGCTGTAGCAACAAAAAACACAGTGGTTCTTCCCTTTACAGAGAAACTATTAAAAAAAGCCTTTGATAAACATCCTGATTTAGAAATTCAATTTGCTAAAGATATGATGCTGCGTTCTCGTGTAGAGCTGCTTTCCTCAATTCAATCGCTTTCTCGAGCACCTATGGGATTAAGGTTCCTTTTAGCCAAGCGAAGTTGGGATGTGACATATGCTGCGGGAGACATTGTAAAAGGTGCACATAAAAGCATGCCTTATGTAAGTTTTGTGCTAAGTGGTGTTTTGCATTTGTATGATGAACAAGAAGGGGAAGAACCATTGTATTGCGGTCGTATGACGAGCCGTGATATTCTCGGGTTAAATGCCCTGATGCATAAAGAAGTGAAATCTCTAGTGATAAAAGCGGAAACGGACTGTGTTATGTTGTGCTTAAGCTTTAGAGATGTTGAAGATTTGATGGACTTGCAACCACGCGTTCGTAAAAAGTTAACGGATACTGCTATTGTATTCTCCCAACAAGTCACACGTACCATTTTGTTACAAAAGAAGATGAATATTTAAGCTTTTGTAATACCTCAAAGACCTGATAATCTTTGCCCATGAAAAAACATGCATCTTTTGATTTAATTGCTCAACACATTCAGCGTCGCATTCTGCTTCTTGATGGTGCAATGGGCACCATGATTCAGGCTTATAAGCTTGAAGAAAAAGATTATCGTGGCAAGCGCTTTGCTGATTGGCCAAGCGAACTTAAAGGTAATAACGACCTTCTTTCTTTAACCCAACCGCAAATTATTCGTGACATTCATACTGCATATTTGGATGCAGGTGCAGATATTTTAGAAACCAACACCTTTAATTCCAATGCACCTTCCATGGCTGATTATGGCATGGAAGAATTTGTGTATGAGATGAATGTTGCGGGCGCAAAATTGGCGCGAGAAGCTTGTGATGCAGCTTCAACGGATGCAAAACCTCGCTTTGTGGCAGGCACGATTGGTCCCACATCGCGCACTGCTTCAATTTCTCCCGATGTGAATGATCCAGGCTTTAGGAATGTCACGTTTATGGAGCTTGTGGAAACTTATAAAGTCGCCACCAAAGGCTTGGTGGATGGTGGCGCTGATATTATTTTGATTGAGACTATCTTTGATGTGCTCAATGCTAAAGCTGCCATTTATGCGGTGAAAGAAGCTTTTGATGAGCTTGGCATTGAGCTTCCTATTATGATTTCAGGCACGATTACCGATGCATCAGGACGCACGCTTTCTGGGCAAACAGCAACAGCCTTCTACAACTCTATGGCACATGCTGAACCCATCTCAATCGGTTTAAACTGTGCACTTGGTGCAGGAGAATTACGCCAATATATTGAGGAGTTATCAGGCTCATCTTCATGTTATATCAATGCACATCCTAATGCAGGTTTGCCCAATGCTATGGGCGGATATGATGAAACACCTGAGGAAATGGCTGCTGAGATTGGTGAGTGGGCAAAGTCTGGATTTTTAAACATTATTGGTGGTTGTTGTGGTACTTCGCCTGAGCATATCAAAGCCATGGCAAAAGCGGTGGATGGCGTTGCCCCGCGCGTCATTCCTGATGTGCCTACACAGTGTCGTTTATCAGGCCTAGAACCGTTAAACATTGATGAAAACTCTCTGTTTGTGAATGTAGGTGAGCGCGCCAATGTAACGGGTTCTGCCAAGTTTAAACGACTTGTCATGGAAGGCGACTATGATACCGCCTTAGATATTTGCCGTGAACAAGTGGAAAATGGCGCACAGATTATCGATGTAAATATGGATGAAGCGATGTTGGATGGCAAAGAAGCCATGCGTACTTTCTTAAACCTTATCGCATCCGAGCCTGATATTTCCAAAGTGCCGGTGATGATTGATAGTTCCAAATGGGAGATTATTGAAGAAGGTTTGCAATGTGTGCAGGGCAAGGGTGTGGTCAACTCGATTTCACTTAAAGAAGGCGAGGAAAACTTTATCCGCCAAGCCAAATTGATTCGTAAATACGGTGCAGCAGCGATTATTATGGCGTTTGATGAAGATGGGCAAGCTGATACCTATGCACGTAAAACAGAGATTTGTGAGCGCTCATATAAAGTGCTCACTGAAAAGTGTGATTTTCCACCTGAAGATATTATTTTTGACCCCAATATCTTCGCCATTGCCACAGGCATTGAAGAGCACAACAACTATGCCGTGGACTTTATCGAAGCCACAGGCTGGATTAAAAAGAACTTGCCGCATGCTATGATTTCAGGCGGCGTGTCTAATGTATCCTTCTCATTCAGGGGCAATAACCCTGTGCGTGAAGCCATTCACTCGGTTTTTTTATATTATGCCATCAAACAAGGCATGGATATGGGCATTGTGAATGCAGGCATGTTGGAAGTGTATGAAGATATTCCAAAAGAGCTAAAAGATGCTGTGGAAGATGTGGTGCTCAACCGTAGCCCTGATGCGACAGATAAACTTCTGGATATTGCCGAGGATTATCGTGGTGATGGAAAGGTAGCCAAAAAGGAAGATGATGCATGGCGTAAGCTTCCTGTAGCCAAGCGTTTGGAGCATGCCTTGGTGAAAGGCATTGATGCTTTTGTGACAGAAGATACCGAAGAAGCAAGGCTTGCTTTTGATGCCCCCATTGAAGTGATTGAAGGCCCACTGATGGATGGTATGAATGTGGTGGGAGACTTGTTTGGCGAGGGTAAAATGTTCTTGCCGCAAGTGGTGAAATCGGCACGAGTGATGAAAAAAGCCGTGGCATATTTGATGCCATATATTGAAGCTGGAAAGGCTGAAGGTGTGGATTCATCCAATGGTAAAGTGTTGATGGCGACTGTAAAAGGCGATGTGCATGATATTGGCAAAAATATCGTGGGCGTGGTGCTTCAGTGCAACAACTTTGAAGTGATTGATTTGGGTGTGATGGTGCCGACGGCAACGATTTTGGAAGAAGCCAAGAAGCATGATGTGGATATTATCGGGTTATCGGGCTTGATTACGCCATCCTTGGATGAAATGGTGCATATCGCCAAAGAAATGAAGCGTTTGGACTTTTCATTGCCGATTATGCTTGGTGGCGCGACCACATCCAAAGCGCATACGGCTGTAAAAATATTCCCAGAATATGATGAGCCTGTGATTTGGGTGAAAGATGCTTCGCGTGCTGTGGGTGTAGCGCAAAATTTAATTTCTGAACTCAATCGCGCGGACTTTGTGAAAAGCATCCGTGAAGAATACATTGGTGTGCGTGAGCGTTACCTTGGTCGTCAAAAACAAACTGACTGGTTAAGCCTTGCCGATGCTAGAGCCAATCCTACGCCTTTAAATGAAGATACGATTGCATCTGCGCCCAATAAGCTTGGTGTAACGGTGTTGGACAACTTATCCATTGCTAATATTCGGGAATATATTGATTGGTCGCCATTCTTTGGTGCATGGGAGCTTAATGGCGCATATCCGCGCATTCTGAATGACCCACACAAGGGTAAAGAAGCGCAGAAGCTCTTTGATGAAGCCAACCAATGGTTGGATAAAATCATTGATGAAGATTGGTTTACAGCCAAAGCGATATTTGGGCTATTTCCAGCGCAAGCCACTGATGATGATAGCGTGATTGTGTTTGAAGATGAAGCGAAAACCAAAGAGAAAACACGATTCCACTTCCTTAGACAACAAACGGATAAAAAAGATAAACGTGCCAACCTTTGTTTGAGTGATTTTATTTCAAAATCAGAGCAAGGGCATGACCATATCGGTGCATTTGCCGTATCTATCTTTGGCGCACAAGGAAAAGCCAAAGCTTATGAAGCAGAGCATGATGATTATGCAGCGATTATGATTAAAGTCTTGGCAGACCGTTTGGCAGAAGCATTAGCTGAAATGCTGCATAAACAAGTGCGCTCAGAACATTGGGGTTATGCTACAGATGAGTCTTTGAGCAATGAAGAAATCATCAAAGAGAAGTATCAGGGCATCCGCCCCGCAGCAGGGTATCCCGCATGCCCAGACCACACCGAGAAAGGCACGCTTTGGCAGCTTTTGGATGTAGAGCAAAGCATTGGCATGGAAATCACTGAATCCTTTGCCATGCTGCCCACAGCCGCCGTTTCAGGGTTATATTTTGCCAACCCTGAATCGCATTATTTTATGGTGGGTAAAATCAATAAAGACCAAGTTGAAGATTATGCGCAGCGTAAAGGTATGAGCTTGGATGAAGCCGAGCGTTGGTTAGCGCCTAATTTGGGGTATTAATAACTAAATAATGGATAGCTATGAAATAGAACGAAAAGCTGTTTCTGTATTTACTGCGGCCTTAGATTTTTGGTTAGTAAGGGAACAAGCACCTGATGTTCATATTGATTATGTAGTAGAGGTTCGTAGGAATTCAGAACCCACTGGATTAAACTTTGCTGTTCAATTAAAAGGTACAACTAAACCTAAGTATATTAATCAAAAGGAAAAACTAAGCTTCAGCCTTAAAGTTAAACACCTTAAGTATTATTTAGAGCAATCAAAGTTACCTGTTTACATAGTCGTTGTAGATGTGATAACGGGTAAGGGATATTGGTTATTTCTTCAAAAATGGCTAAAAGAAAGTGCTCCGTCAGGGTGGAAGCAGAGAAAAAAAATAAATGTCAGAATACCTCTACAAAATGAACTGAATAATAATAATAAACTCTTAGAAAGTGTTGAAGCTTCAGATTTATTTATGAGGGAGTTAAATCCCAGTAGTATAGCAGCATCGGTAGCGCTCGTTCACCAAAAATGCATAGAGACAGACCCCAACTGTAATTATGAGATAAGTTGTATAAATGGGAAACCGCATATAGCTGTTTCTCCTTTGAATGACTCCCCAGTATCTTTGAGCTCACCAAATAAAACAAAGCTCTCTAAATTGTTTAAAACAGGAGAGCCTGTCCTTTTTAACTCCAAGGAAATTTCCTTGGAGGGTGTGGATTTCTTCAAACAACTTTTTTCACAGGAAGAACGCTTAGTTACACTTCAAGTAAAGCAGGGGTTCACATGTAGGATAAAGCTTACTTTTATTAAAGGAAATAATAAAACACATTACACTTTCCAAGCAAAGGCTAGTGGAGGGTCAGAAAAGGTTAACTTTATTTTCCAAGATGAAATCAATCCTATAAGTATTAATGGTACTATTAGACATTCAATAGCTGAGAAAAGGATAAAGGGACGCCTACAACTCTCAATAGATATAAACAAGTGGGTTGGTAAGCGAATCAATCAACTACCAGATAGTGATTTAGTTTTTTGTTTTCTTGAAGCCTTTGATAATACAGAGTCACCTGTAATTGTGGATGTAGAAATAAATGGGTCAAATTTACTTAACTACACCTTGGATAAAAATCTCCTTGATGAAGTTATGTATAATACACAAGGTGCTATCGCAATCATTGAGAAGACAAATTTTGTTTGTGAAAAATTAGGGGTAAATCCAATCTTGCCGCCGTTAGAAAGTATTTCAGTAGAGCAAGTTGATATGATTAATAACCTTTGGGAGTTGTTAACCAATGAAAACCAATTGATTCAAGACCTAAGCAGTGATGCGACATTAACAACTTCATTAAAAGAAGGATCAAATTTATTAAACGAGCTTAAAAATATAGAAACAAGTTCTAGCACAGAACTTATTACAAAGAGTCTCCTTAATATGTTTGGAGAAAGAATTAGAGGATGGGAACTGGAAGTTAAGTGGAGTGGTTTTAGACCTTCTCTAGATAGTATTAAAGAAATAAGGTCGAACATTGAACAAAAACAAGAGTTGTGCGAACTTATCTGGTTACCAACAGAGGGTGCTTGTGTTGCTTCTAGCCTTAACAAAGTAGAGACCTAGAAAATAAGGAAAACCTTCAATTATTCAGTGATTGGCTTAACCAGTATTTCAATATAAAAGGATTCTAACTTCTGCTCTTCAAAGGCATTGATGCATTTTGTAATATCACTGGCTTGAATTGTTTCCGCATCTTCAATGGTTGTGCCAAATTTGCAGTCAAAACCCCAAGATGAAGCGCCTTCAGGCAACTCTTTTCTTAGCTCTCGCTTGATATACTTCTTAATATCGCGTCGTGCGCCATCGACAAGTCTAGCGTATTTGGTTTTGGGATGAGTGAGTTTAAATGTTTTTTTCATGGGTTATCGGTTTATCCTAATGCTTCATTCTAAGGGGGGGTATTATGAAGCAGGTATATATTTTCTGAATGGTATCATAAATGAAGCATTGTTTCAGTGCTTTGATGATAAGTTCAAATTAAGGTGATCGTTTATTTATTTTCTAAAAATGAGTCTCAATATCCATGCTTTGATGTAAAATACGGATGATATTTAGCGTGTTGCCATGGATACGATAAAAAATGATGTGCTTTTGGCATAAGTAACTTTGTAAAGTTTGGTCAATATCAGGGTATGGTTTTCCTAGGCTGGGTTCGATACACAGCTTATCAAAGCTTTGTCGAAGTTGCTTGAGGTAATGTTGCGCCTGCTTATTACCCCACGTTGTTTTTGTGTATGTGGTAATATCTTTTAAGTTTTGTTGAGCGGGTAAAGATATACGAAGCTTTTTAGAGCTTGGCAAAGAAGTCGTCCATCTCTTGCTTTGAGTTGATTTCGATATAATCACCGTTGGCTAGGGCATCATCACCTTCTTTAATTAAAGTGCGTAACCTCTCTAGCTTAAGCTGCCGCTCATCTTCCTTTTGTTTATGCAGCCGAATGGCTTCACGCACGACTTCGCTAGCATTGTTGTAGTCCTTGGTTGATGCGCAATCACGCACATATTGCTCCAAACTGGGGGTTAAGTTCACATTCATACATGCCTCCTATACAAGTAATTATATGGATAGGTTGTCTGTATGTCAAAGATTGTTATCAATGATTGATAATGTTTTATAGGCATGGAATCCGAAATAGTTTTAAAGCAAAAGTTTGCTAAGCTTCGCCCATTATTAAACAAAGAGAGGGTTTGATGGCAGAGAATCAAGCAACAGAAGACGCACCAGTATTTAATTTGCAACGCATGTATGTCAAAGATGTTTCCTTTGAGAATCCGAATGCGCCTGAGGTGTTTACGGATGCAAACAAGCAGCCAAAAGTAAGGCTGAATATGGATTTAACGCACCGTAAGGTGAATGATGAGCATTGGGAAGTGTGCATTAAAATCAATGCGGAAACACGCGTGCAAGAAACGGACAAATTGATTTTTGAAATCGAAGTAGAGCATGCAGGCGTATTTTTCTTTCACAAGATTCCAGAAGAGCATGTGCCATTGCTGCTGAATGTGGATTGCCCAACGATTGTTTTCCCATACACCCGCCAAATCATTAGCCAATTAAGCGTGGATGGTGGTTTTATGCCGTTTACCTTAGAGCCTGTGAACTTTGGCGCTTTGTATCAAAGTAAACTTGATGCCGCTAAAGCTAAAGAGGGCTCAACCGTACAATAAACTTAACACCAAAGGGCTTACATATCTTTTTTGTAAACAAGCTCTGCGCCATGCTTGATGTATAAATCGGTAAGCTCTTTGGTCATTGAACCATAAAAGGCGAAGTAGTAGGGGTAGTCATAATCCTTATCTTTGATATTTGGATTTGCCCCTGCTTCTAATAAAACGCGAATGGCATCAATATCTTTTTCACACAAATGAAGCGGGGTGGATAACCAATCATTTTGCAGCATCAAATCGGCACCTTGGGCGATAAGGAAACGCATGGTGTCGTATTGCTGATGTTTGGTAGAAAAATGCAAGGCTGTATTTAATTTTTCATCTTGGCTGTTGATATCAAAGCCATCGTTCAACATTTGTTTTAATGTATCTATATCCCCAGCCTTAGCGGCTTCAAACCATGCTTCATGATTGCTCATTGTTATCCCTCACTGACTTTGGCTCTTTAAAGCGGAAAGTTTAACATGAGATTCTTAACTTGTGATATTTTTCCGTATAAATTTATAACAATATAACCTAAGCTTTGCCTTGGGATAAAGCTTTTTGGAGGAGTCATGGGAGACTTGTT
>JALUNK010000160.1 GCA_027055255.1 Ghiorsea sp. | reverse complement strand
TTTTAGAAGGTATGTTGGGTGCGCCGAAGGGTACGGTGATGAATGGTGAACCTAAAGATGATTTTGGTGGTGGACACCCTGACCCAAATTTAACCTATGCCCATGAACTTGTGGATATATTGTATGCTGATGATGCGCCTGATTTTGGTGCTGCATCTGATGGCGATGGCGACCGCAATATGATTTTAGGCAACCATTTCTTTGTCACTCCCAGTGATTCTTTGGCAGTGATGGCTGCCAATGCCACATTAGTACCAGCTTACAGCAAAGGTATTGCAGGTGTAGCGCGTTCTATGCCTACTTCGGGTGCTGTGGATAGAGTGGCAGAAGCTTTGGGCATTGATTGCTTTGAAACACCTACAGGCTGGAAGTTTTTTGGTAACTTGATGGATGCAGGGAAAGTAACCTTATGCGGTGAAGAGTCCTTTGGTACAGGTTCAGACCATGTGCGTGAAAAAGATGGGCTTTGGGCAGTATTATTTTGGTTGAACATTTTGGCAGTACGTCAAGAATCGGTAGAAGGTGTGTTGGCTGATCATTGGGTAACATACGGGCGCAATTTTTATTCGCGACATGATTATGAAGCTGTGGATTCTGCTGCGGCAACGCAAGTCTTACAAAACGTGCGCGACCAGTTTGATAGCCTCAAAGGGCAAACATTGGCTGGGCGCGTGGTGCAGATGTGTGATGATTTTGCATATACCGACCCCATTGATGGCAGCGTGAGCGAGAATCAAGGTGTGCGCGTATTGTTTGAAGATGATTCACGCATTATTTTCAGGTTGTCGGGCACAGGCACTAGCGGGGCAACGATTCGCATTTATTTGGAATCTTACGAGCCAGACACCGCCAAACATGGCTTGGATGCACAAGAGGCATTGGCAGATATGATTGATGCAGCCAATAGCATATCCAAACTACCAGAGCTGACAGGCAGAGATAAACCTACGGTGATTACCTGATGTCTTCACCTATTTTATCCCCTGAAGCATGGGCAGTAGTTGAAGCACGAAGCCATGATCCTTTTGCTTGGTTGGGCAGACATGAACACCCTGATGGCGGCATTATTATTCGTGCTTTAAAACCCCAAGCTAAGAACATGTGGCTTGTGCCCAAGGGTGGTCGTGCCCAAGTAATGACACGCATTGAAGGCACAGATGTATTTGAAAAACATTGGAAGAAAGGCAGCTTTGATAAGGATTACACCCTTCGCATTGAAAACCATGAAGGTCACACTTGGCAGCAAGAAGATGTGTACCGCTTTGCACCCATGTTGGGTGATATGGATTTGCATTTGATTGGTGAAGGCAATCATTTTGAGAAATACCGTATTCTAGGTGCACATGTTCGCGAACATAAAGGTGTGCATGGTGTAGGTTTCGCAGTTTGGGCGCCAGCTGCAACCCGCGTCAGTGTGGTGGGTAATTTTAACCATTGGGATGGCAGAGAGCATCAAATGCGGGTGCGCGGTTCATCGGGTATTTGGGAACTATTTATTCCCAATTTATGTGAAGGTGAAACATACAAGTTTGAAATTCGCGCCAGCAATGGCGATGTTTTCCAGAAAACTGACCCTTATGCTCAGCAAATGGAGCTGCGTCCAGCCACAGCAAGCGTGGTACATAATCCCAAGCATTATGTGTGGCAGGATGCCGATTGGGTAAAAAAACGACCTGATACACAAGCCTTGGATAAACCCATGAGCATTTATGAGCTGCACCTTGGCTCATGGCGTAGGGAGCATGGCACCTATCTAAGTTATCAAGATTTAGCGCATCAAGTGATGGAATATTGTAATTGGATGGGTTACACGCATATCGAACTTATGCCGATGACGGAATACCCGTATGATGGCTCTTGGGGCTATCAAACTGTGGGTTATTTTGCGCCCACCAGCCGTTTCGGTTCACCTGATGAGTTCCGCTATTTTGTCGATTATTGTCATCAGCATGGGTTGGGCGTG
>JALUNK010000159.1 GCA_027055255.1 Ghiorsea sp. | reverse complement strand
GCATAGGCATCAATTAAATATTCCATGGTGTGCTGAGTATTGCTTAGCCCCATAAGACGTTGGCACCTGCTTTCCAATTCATCGAGAATACTTTGTGTGCGTGCCCTACGCTCAACAAGCTCTGTTAGAGCTGTAGCATTAAATACTTTCATGGCATCACGTTCTTCAAGAATAATATTTTCTTGTTCTGTGATGCAGGTGTTCATGTCCTGTAGAATTTGCCGTATTATGTTTGGCATTTGACTGATGTGGTGCTCTGGTGTTGCATGATTCATGGTTCTTACCCCCAAGAGTGCTCAGACAATGCATTGCGAACAATGTAGGTGGACACAGCTTTGTGATCCATTTGGTATGTACCTTGTTCTAAAGCATTACGTATTTCTTCAATTTGATCCAAACGTACGTCTGGCATGTCTGACAGCATCACTTTGGCGCGCTCGCGTAAACCCGCAGCATCCGATACTTGCACGCTATCGCCACTGGTTTTTGCTGCGGAAGCTTTGGCTTTTTTGGTGGATTTGCTAGCTGGTTTTGCTGTAGATGAACCTTGAATACGCATTAAACACCTCCTAATTTAGGATTATCGACCATATCCATCTTATGAATACTATCGGTAGCTTTTTGCATCTCTTGAATCGATGACGCATCCGAACCTAGTCCATCGCGTTCCAGTTGGCGGTACATATTCATCGCCAAACCAAGTGGTGCTTGTTTACTGCCTGATTCTGCAATGGCTTGATCCATCATGCCGTCATAGACACTATCAGCATAACCACGCGGTAAAAAGTCAGATTCTGGTACCGTCTTACGCATAGCACTCATCATTTGTTGTAAAAACATGGATTCAAATTGACAGCAAACGCCCCATAGTTTTTCATCCTTAACTTCCATAGGCTGTTGCACATGGCTACCTTTGAATGACGTTAAAGGTTGTTGTGCAGGGGTAGAGGGTTTCATGGTGGGCTGTTTTTTTAATACCTGCCCAATAACTGTTTCGACCAAATCACGCATTACATAATCCTCAATTCAGCATGCAGTGCACCCGCGGCTTTGATGGCTTGAAGCACGGCAATCAGGTCGCTGGGTGATGCACCAACTGTATTCAGCGCAGATACCAATGATGCCAAAGTGACTTGGCGTGGTAAGATGACCAATTTGGCGGCATCTTCTTCAACTTGTATATTGGTATTGGGCGTAATGGCAGTGCTACCCTCAGAGAAGGCATAAGGCTGAGATACATCAGGGCTTTCGGATACATTGATACTGATATTACCATGGGAGACGGCAACCGTTTCAATGGTCACGCCTTGCCCCATTACAATCGTACCTGTGCGCTCATCAACGACGACAATGGCAGGCCTGTCGGTTTGTAGTTCCATTTGTTCAAGTTTGGCAACCAAAGCAATGGCATCACCACTCACATTCCAAACTTCAACCGTGCCTGCATCAACTGCTTTGGCAATGCCTTTACCTAGTGCTTTATTGATAACCTTTTTCATGCGTTGCACGGTGGTAAAGTCTGGATTACGCAACATAACAGTTACTTTTTCTTGCCCTGCAAAAAAACCACGAGGTGCAGCTTTTTCAACACGCCCACCATTGGGTATTTTACCCACAGTGGGATGATTTTTGACCGTGTTTGCACCATCACCAGCAACGGCAAAGCCACCGACAGAAAGACCACCCTGTGCTACGGCATAAACTTGACCGTCACCACCCATAAGTGGGCTGATAAGCAGGGTACCACCACGTAAACTTTTGGAATCACCCATGCTGGATATGGTGACATCCAATTTCTGCCCAGGGCGGGCAAATGCAGGTAGTTCGGCAGTGACCATCACAGCTGCGATGTTTTTGGGTTTAAGTTTGGAAATATCAGGGCGTACATTAATACCAAACCGCTCCAACATAGCTGTGATACTGCTGATGGTGAATGGTGAGGAGTTGGCTTTGTCACCTGTACCATTGAGGCCGACCACAAT
>JALUNK010000158.1 GCA_027055255.1 Ghiorsea sp. | reverse complement strand
GCTCATGTGATTGCTTATGGTGGTGATCATGCATTAGGTGTTGAAGCAGTGCCCGTTGATGAATTGAAACTGCCAAGTATTTATGCATTTTCGGTGTGCCGTATTGAGCCTGAAAATAATGTACACATGATTATTGAAGCCTTTGCTGCGCAAACTGACTTGCCTTTGGTGATTGTGGGCAATTGGGATAGTAGTGAATACGGCAAAAACCTAAGACTACAATATGCAGGCGTTGACCATATTCATCTACTAAACCCAATTTATGATTTAGGTAAATTAAATACCTTGCGTTCGCAGGCAAAAATTTATGTGCATGGTCATTCAGCAGGAGGAACCAATCCTTCCTTGGTAGAAGCTATGCACTTTGGTATTCCCGTCTTTGCTTATGATTGCAATTTCAACCGTTTTACGACAGAGGATAAGGCAATATACTTTTCCGATGTTGATGACTTGTTGCAAGCTTTAACGCAAAAGTACCCAAGCAACAGTGGAGAAGTGATGGCTGCTATTGCACAAAGACGTTATACTTGGGACATTGTGGCGGGGTTATATTTTTCCTTATTAAAATAAGCCGTAAATATTTGGAGAGAGAGGACAAAAGGAATTGTTATTTGAAGATTTAGGGCTGCTGTTTTTTACAGCATTACTTTTGTCATTGTTTTTAACGCCTGCAACGATTTCTTTTGCGCAAAAGATAGGTGCCATGGATACACCTGGAGATAGAAGCGTACATGTTCGCATTATGCCGCGCATGGGTGGGCTTGGCATGGCGGTGGCAGTGGTTGTTTCATTGGTTTTATTTGTAGAATTGAACCAAACGCTAGTTGGCTTCTTATTGGGTGTAGTTATCATTGTTGCAACAGGTGTTTTGGATGATTTGTATGGTATCAGCCCTGCAAAAAAAATGGCAGGTCAAGTTGTCGCTTGTGTAGTCTTTCTGCTTTTTTCGGGTTTAACTTTAGATACGCTGGGTAATGTGCTTGGTTTTGGTGCGATTGACTTTCCGCCAGCGGTTGCATTTTTAGCAAGTTTGTTTTGTATGGTAGGCATTATTAATGCTTTTAACCTATCGGATGGTCTGGATGGTTTGGCAGCGGGTATCACCATTATTGCCGCTTTATTTATGGGTATATTTGCATTACAGAGCCACAACTGGGCTTTGTTATTTATTATTATTGCCTTTGTGGGAGCCACTTTTGGGTTTCTGAAATTTAATACTTATCCCGCTAAACTTTTTATGGGTGATACTGGTAGCCTAACTTTAGGTTTTTTCATGGCATCGGCACTTATTTTCTTGGTTGGTTTTGAAGGTGAAATATCCGTGCAGCCGATTGCTGTTGCGGTTATCCTTGCGCTTCCCGTTTCAGATACGCTTTTGGTCATGACACGTCGTATGCTTCAGGGTAAAAGCCCAGTGTCTGCTGACAAAACACACTTGCACCATCGTTTGTTGGCTTTGGGTTTTTCGCATTCGGCGGTTGTAACCATTATTTATACGCTTGCCTTCCTTTTTGGTTTGTTGGCACTCAGCCTTCATACTCAGCCTGAATGGATTCAGCTTTTGGTAGGTTTGGGTTCATGTTTTATCTTGTATGGTATACTTGGTGCATGTGAAGTCGCTAGTTTTAATGTAAGTAAATATTCAATAGTTCAAAGTCGTCAGGCTAACTACCTTGCCTCTATCATGGGGAAAAGTATTAGAGGGTTAAGGTTTGCAATTATATTAGGTTTGTTTTTCCCTTTGCCTTTTGTTGAAGCGGCACCAGAGACAACAAAAAATTTAATTCTGGGCGTTTTGGTATTGCTTTTGGTGGCATACCCATGGAAAGAGCATCATGAGCGTCTAAATATCGTGTACGGCTTGTTTTATCTTACAGGTGTAACCATTTTATATGTATGGAATGTTGCATCCTACCAAGACTTTGAATTTTCTTGGTATGTATTGGCTTTTGTGGTTGTTTTATCAGTTTGGTCTATGTTTAAAA
>JALUNK010000157.1 GCA_027055255.1 Ghiorsea sp. | reverse complement strand
TTTTGAGCCATCAGATAAAGATAAAGGTACAAAGTGTCCTAAAAATGAGCAGATTAGAATTATTGATGGGAACAGCTTTTATGCACTTGTGACAGGTCGTAAAACAGCATTAACAGACTTATATCTGGTATTACCAAAGGTAATTGAGGATATATTTGAAACTGTATATGGTAAGAAAGGCTTCAAAATCAAAGATAAATCAAAATTTGCTGAATACTTTGATTTAGCATACAAGAAATAAGTAACCATAACTAAGGTTTGACATTGCCCTGATAAGTCATATTATTGTAACCATGACCAAGGTTTACAACATGGAAACATCAAACAAAGATTATTATTCAATCGCACAAGTCGCTGATATATTGAGTGTTTCCAAAGAAACATTACGCCGCTGGGACAATAATGGGACTATGGTTGCAGAGCGTTGTCCTGAAAATAATTATCGTGTTTATCACCGTTCCCAGCTAGAACTTTTTGAGTCAGCTCAAGCTTTATTTACAGGCAAATGGGATGAAGAGCTTACAACAAAACCTTTGCGCCCCTATAAGCTCATTGAACTATTTGCTGGCACAGGTGGGTTAGCTATTGGTTTAGAAAAAGCAGGCTTTGAATCAGTGTTGCTTAATGAAATTGATAAACATGCTTGCAATACATTGCGGAAAAATCGCCCTGACTGGAATGTGGTCGAAGGGGATATATCCCAAATTGATTTTACACCATACCATGGAAAAATTGATATTCTAACAGGTGGTTTTCCATGCCAAGCATTCTCTTACGCTGGTAACAAAAGAGGCTTTGAAGATACAAGAGGCACACTTTTCTTTGAATTTGCAAGAGCTGTGAAAGAAAGTAAGCCTAAAGTGATATTAGCTGAAAATGTGCGTGGTTTATTAAAGCATGACAATGGTCATACCTTAGAAACGATGAAGCGGATTATTGATGAGCTTGGTTATCAGCTTGTTGAACCAAGAGTTCTCAAAGCGATGTTTTACCAAGTACCACAAAAGCGTGAACGTTTATTATTGGTGGGTATTCGTAAAGACCTAGCCAAACATGTTGAGTTCAAGTGGCCCTCACCATATCAACGGATTATGGTACTTAAGGATGCTTTAAAGAAAGGCGAGCTTTATGATTGTGATGTGCCTGTTTCAGAAGGGCAGGCTTACCCTGAAAAGAAAAAGAAAGTCCTCGATTTAGTGCCACAAGGTGGTTATTGGCGTGATTTGCCTGAAAAGCTACAAAAAGAATATATGATGAAGAGCTATTACCTTGGTGGTGGAAAAACAGGTATGGCAAGGCGACTATCTTGGGAAGAACCCAGCCTAACGTTAACCTGCGCTCCTGCTCAAAAACAAACAGAACGCTGCCACCCTGAAGAAACAAGACCTTTAACAGTGCGTGAATATGCAAGGATTCAGACATTCCCTGATGATTGGGCGTTTAGTGGTCCAATTACATCACAATACAAACAAATCGGTAATGCCGTGCCTGTAAACCTTGCTTATGCAATGGGTCGTGCTTTGGTTCGTTTGCTGAACGATATAGAAAGAAACGAGAAGGTGACAAAAAGTAATCAAAGTAGGTTGATATATGCATAAGCAAGACTTTGTACGTGGTCTATTGGATTTTATCCAGCAATCACCAACCCCATTTCATGCTGTGCAAAGCATGGTTGCTTTGTTGGAAGATGCTGGTTTTCAGCGTTTAACTGAAAAAGAGCAATGGTTTGTGGAGCAGGGGGAAGTAGCGGGGCGGTATTTTGTCACGCGCAATGATTCCTCCATCATTGCTTTTGAAATCAAACAAGACTTGCTTGAACATGGCATACGAATGGTGGGGGCGCATACTGATAGCCCGTGCTTAAAAGTGAAACCCAACCCTGAAATAAGACAACAAGGTTATTTGCAGTTGGGCGTTGAAGTGTATGGCGGGGTGTTACTTAACCCTTGGTTTGACCGCGATTTATCACTGGCAGGTCGTGTGAGCTATTTGGATGA
>JALUNK010000156.1 GCA_027055255.1 Ghiorsea sp. | reverse complement strand
GGTAATGGTGGTGGTGGCGCGTCTTCATTTCGTCGTGAGAAATATATCCCTAAAGGTGGCCCTGATGGTGGTGATGGTGGGCGTGGTGCACATGTAATTTTCACTGCGACGCGTGATAAAAATACCTTACAAGAGTTATACCTTCGCAAGCGTATCATTGCTGAGAATGGCACGAAAGGAAAAGGCAAAAACAAACATGGGCGTATGGGTAAAGACATTGAAATGTTTGTGCCTGTAGGCACGGTGATTCGCAATGAAGAAGGTGATTTACTTGCAGATTTAAATGAAGATGGTGCATCAGCGGTGATTGCTAAAGGCGGCATTGGTGGACAAGGCAATGCTAGATTTGCCACACCAACCAACCAAGCACCGCGCTATTGCCAACCAGGTCTTCCAGGTGAAGCAGGTATTTGTCATTTGGAATTGAAGATGATGGCAGATGTTGGACTTGTTGGATTACCCAATGCAGGTAAATCAACATTTATTTCCCGTGTGTCGAATGCGCGACCAAAGATTGCGGACTATCCCTTCACCACATTAGCACCGTCTTTGGGTCAGGTGTTCATGGATGATGGTGATGGTTTTGTCATTGCCGATATTCCAGGGCTGATTGAAGGCGCACATGAAGGTAAGGGTTTGGGGCATCGATTCCTGCGCCATGTAGAGCGCACCCGTTTATTGTTACATCTTGTGGATGTTGCGCATCCTGAAGGTATTAGTATTCATGACCAAATCAAAGAGATTGAAGGTGAACTTGTTGGTTATGGTGAATCGATTGCCAAGAAAAAACGTTTTCTATTATTGACCAAAATGGATGCTCTGGATGAAACATTGCGGGCGGAAGTGTTGAAGGAAGCGGAAGCTTATGATTTGGCTATATATCCAATTTCATCGGTAAGCGGTGAAGGTGTAACTCAATTATTACGTGATATTTACGACGAAGTTGTGAAGATTCGCGTGTATGAACAAAAACATGAAGCAGAGCGTGAAAAGCCAGTAACAACAAGGCTTGCTGTGCCAGAACAGGTGGTAGAACCAACAATTTATGATGATGAAGCAACGCGACAACCTTAAACATATCAAGCGTATGGTGCTAAAAGTGGGTAGTTCGTTACTTGCTGATGCCAAACATGGGGTAAACACAGCCATGGTGCAGCGTTTAGCCAAGGATATTAAACGGCTACATGACCAAGGCATTCAAGTCTGCTTGGTTTCATCAGGTGCAGTGGCATTGGGTAGGGTTCAGCTTGGTTGGTTGGATAAAAAATTGAATGTACATGAAAAACAGGCTGCGGCAGCGATTGGTCAACCTTTATTGATGCATGCCTATCAGAAAGCTTTTTCTGAACTTGGTTTGGTGGTGGCGCAGATGTTACTCACCAAAGACGATTTAAGGCATAGACGACGTTATATCAATGCCAGCAACACCAGTAAAACACTGTTTGCGGCAGGTGTTGTTCCTATTGTGAATGAAAATGACACGGTGGTGGTTGAAGAAATTAAATTTGGTGATAACGATTCATTGGGTGCTTTGGTGAGCACTGTGGTTGAAGCAGATTTAATGGTCATGATGACGGACGTGGATGGTTTGTTTGATGCTAACCCAGCTGATCATCATGAGGCTAAACGTTTGGCTGAAGTCGCTCAGTTATCCACGAGTATTATGGATATGGCAGGTGATGTTGGCTCTAGCTTTGGTACTGGTGGTATGAAATCTAAACTGGATGCTGCAAAAATTGCAACACAAAGTGGGATTGCGGCAGCGATTATCAATGGAGAAAAAGAAGGTGCATTGTTGCAACTTCTTGCGGGTGAAGATGTAGGGACAGTGTTCACTTGTGGTAGTGATAGACATTCATGGCATGAACATTGGATTGCTAACTTATTACCTATTTCTGGGAAATTGATATTGAACCGTGATGCTTTGGATGTGAGCAGTGTGAAACTTGAACAGCTTGAGTCATTAGAAGGTGATTTTGATAAAGGTGAATGTGTTGAGCTTTGGCATCAACAAGGTTTGATGGCGAGAGGGCTGACGAATTATAATGCGGAAGATATGCGTAAGTTACTGGGTCATGGAACTCAGGATATCGAAAGTATTTTAGGTTATATTGATATGAAAAGTATGGTGCACCAAGATAATTTGGTCATGGTGGAGAGGGGTTAAATAAGGATGAAATGTCTCCAATTATATAGTGTGATTGCCTTATGCCTATTTTATCCTTTTTTTGCTCAAGGTAATGCAGCGTCTGATAACGCGGATATCATGGATGCTTTATGGAATGAGGCTGAGCATGGTGAAGCAAGAAAGGTTATTGATGACGAGGCACAACGTGCGAAAGTGGTCCATCATTTTACAAAGCAATTAGAGAAGTTTGATGATAAAGGCTTGGGTGATATAAAACGGGTTAAACCAGAGGCTCAAGAAGATTTAATTGCATTAAAACAAAACATACAGCAGTTGTTGGGTGAATATTATGAGGCTGTTCGACCTATACTTTTGAATAACCTGAAATTAAAACGTAAAGATAATGGTGTAAAAGCAAACAGGGTAGATTTGTCGCGTTTAATGTTTCCAACAAAGTATAACTATAAGACACATAGACCGATTGTGGGTATATTTAAGCATAAACAAAATATTTCTGATTCCATATTTAGTTCAAACATGGTGGATGCTGGTATATTGGTGAATTATCCAGAGCTTAAACATGCTTCATGGGTGCAAGAGGCCATGAAAATGGATAAAGAGTTAATCACTATTTGGCGTATGCATAGGTCGTATATTGACGGTGTTAAGTTTGAACGTAAGCAGACAATAAAAAGTGAAGTGAAGGTCAAAGCGGAGACTCAAAAAGTGATGAGTAGTGTTGTGGTTCCAGCTCCAAAACCTTTGCAAAGTAATGACGGTCTGAAGAATAGTGTTGATACTACGTCAGAACAGATAGAAACGACGACAAACTCATTGTCTGCATATAAGCGAGAGCGGATTATCCGAAAATTTATACGAAGTTTGGAAGGGCTGGATGATAACAAACCATTTCCTGAATTTAGAGAAGATTTAACACAGCTATTGGAGACATTTGAAAGTATCGTTAAACCTATTTTAGTGGATAATGTGAACCTACAAAGGGTTGATATCGGTGCTAGAGCAAATAAGGGTGATTTGATTTCTTTATTTCATGAACACAAAAGAAATTATTATACGGGTAAACCTGTTATGGGTAAACTGAAACATAATGGTGGCTCTGCACAAGGTCTCGGCTACTTATTGGTTCAGCCAGAGTTAGAGCAAGATGATATTGTAAAAGCTGCACTATTGATGGAAGAAGATTTGGCTCAGCTACTAAAAGAACATAAAAGCTACTTGAAAGAAGACAACAGCTTGATGTGGTGAAGGAGACGTAAATGACTGATTCTGTAGGAAAAATAATTGACGTACTAGGTCAACAAGCTAAAGCATCCGCTACTAGTTTACGTATGGCGGATACGAATAAGAAGAATAAAGCACTAACCCTTGCAGCTCAGCGTTTTCGCGATGATATGGCTGATATTTTAGCAGCCAGTGCAATTGACATGGATAATGCAGAAAGAAACAATCTTGAAGCCGCATTAAAAGACCGTTTATCGCTTAACGAAGAGCGGGTAGAAGCTATGGCGCAAGGTTTGGAGCAAGTTGCCGCCCTGCCTGACCCTGTAGGTGCTATTTCTGATTTGGTGTATCGCCCATCGGGTATTCAAGTGGGGCATATGCGTGTGCCTCTCGGTGTGATTGGCATTATTTATGAATCCCGTCCTAATGTGACTGCGGATGCAGCAGCCCTGTGCTTGAAATCGGGTAATGCTTGTATTCTTAGAGGTGGTTCGGAAGCCATTCATTCCAACCGTGCGATTGCCAAATGTTTGCGTGCGGCAGTTTCCGAAGTGGGTTTAGATGAGAATGTGGTGCAACTCATTGATACCACTGACCGTGCTATGGTTGGCGCGTTGATTACAGCAGATAAATATGTGGATGTGATTATTCCACGTGGTGGCCCAAGTTTGATTAAGCGTATTTCTGCTGAAGCTAAAGTGCCTGTGATTAAACATTTGGATGGCATTTGCCATGTGTATATTGATAAAGCAGCCGACAGAGAAATGGCGGTGAATATCGCACTTAATGCTAAGACCCATAGGTATGGTGTGTGTAACGCCATGGAAACCTTATTGGTGCATCAGGATGCTGTGGATTGCTTGCCTGAAATTATCAATCAACTGCTTGAAAAAGAAGTTGAGGTCAGGGGCTGTGCGCGCACTCAAGCCGTGAATGATGCAGTGGTTGCGGCGACTGATGAAGATTGGGCAACCGAATATTTAGCGCCTGTGTTATCCATTCGCGTGGTGGATGATGTGCAACAAGCCATTGCCCATATTGAGGCATACAGTTCAGCGCATACCGAAACCATTGTGACCTCGGATTATGAAACAGGGCAGCTATTTTTGCGCAGTGTGGATTCCTCATCGGTGATGTGGAATGCCAGCACACGCTTTGCTGATGGCTTTGAATATGGCCTAGGTGCGGAAATAGGTATTTCCACCGACCGCTTACATGTGCGTGGCCCTGTTGGACTTGAAGGGCTAACTACGCAGAAGTGGATTGTTCTAGGGCATGGTGAAATCAGAAGCTAAGGCTGGTAATCTACAAAGTATCTTCTGCAGCCCGTCATTTCGACCGCAGCGTAGCGAAGTGGAGAAATCTGTGAGATGCTTCGACTACGCTCAGCATGACAAACCACAAAAGAACTTCGCGTAACTCTGCGACCTTAGCGTACTCTGTGGTTAGTTGTTTTCTTCATTTCTTTGTCATCAAAGAAACGAAGCAAAGAAAATGCCCTTAATATCTGCGTATATCCTCGCAAAAGCTGGAAATCGGGCGCAAAACAGAGAGTATTTTTCTTATCTCCCTTCTTCCATCTTTTGCTCGGCGCAGCTATAACAGGGGAAGGTGTTGCCGCAGCTTCTACACTGTCATTCCCGCGTAGGCGGGAATCCATTACTTATATTCCTTCATGGCGAATTTGTCATTTTGAGCTTGTCGAGAAATCTTAAAGATCCCTCAACTTCGTTCGGGATGACATAAAAACTCTGCGTAACTCTGCGTTCTTTGCGGTGAATAAATAAAAGCAAGAAGCCTGTCCTTGCGGGTACTATGGTGAAAGAGTGGAGAAGGTGTTAGCCCTCGCCACGCATATATTTACCATTGTATTTAATCATAGAACGGATTTCTTTGACGTAGGCTTGACCGCGCTCTGAGTATTTACTTAAACCTGCAGCAAGCTCATAAGCTGTGGCTGTTTTGCCTTGTGCACGTTTTGCGGCACGAATTTTACGCAAGTCTTTATATACACGACCCGTATTTAAGTTGCGCAAGTAACTACGCACTGAAAATTGCGGGGATGTAAAGGCTGCGACTTCATGTGTGCTGCCTGCATTGCGACGAGCTGGTACCAAACCACAACCTTTGGTGAAACACCATTGACCAAACAGGTTATTGGCTTTGCGCGCAAAACGAGAAGTTCCCCATGCTGATTCATTGGCGGCTTGGGATAAAACCAACTCAAGCGGTACGGTATCCACACGGGTAAGTAAATCGCTCCAAGGCACTGAACCATCTTTATGACGTTCTAAACGGTAACTTTTCAGAAGCTTGTCTAATTTTTGTTTATCACTTGTGGAGAGAGAATCTTTGTCTTTAATGCTTAGTAGAAACTGACGTTGGTTGGCCACGCGCTGATTTTCTGCTTCAACCATAGGGCGAAGCGCATTAAAGAATTTACGTTTCTTGGTCTTTACATCTTTTTCATTTCGTAAGTCAGGAATACTTGTTGAAATGTTTTTTTTTGCACGTGCTGTTTCTGTGTCGCTGGCAGATGCTGTATGCGTGAAGCAAAGTATACTTAGTCCAAGTACTAACGTGATTGCGGTATATTTTGTGGTTTTGACTTTCATAATCTCTCCCAAGGTTGTGTGTGGTGACGATTCTATTGAGGCGGATGTTAAATGTTTGTGATGCAGACTTCTTTTTTAAAGACGATAACGGTGCATTTGAGACATTACTTTATTCGGATATTTTACGCGACCTTTTGAACCGTTGTAAGCCGCCAATGCTTTTTCTACCCCATGATACCTCTTGATATAATGTTTAAGAATAGCGCTGCCATAGCGGATGTTGGTGTTCACATCGAATAAGTCATCACTTGGGCTACCCAGTTCTGTTTTCCAGAAAGGCATCACTTGCATCAGCCCTTGTGCACCCACTGAGCTAGTAGCAAAGGGGTCAAAGCGGGATTCAATGGTAATAAGTGCGAGGATAAGTGCAGGTTCTAAATCATTTTGATGTGCATAACTCCAAGCCCACTTGGCAATGGACTGAGCTTGGTGTTGGCTTACGTCAAACATTACAATTTGTGGTAAAACATGGTTTATCCAAGTTTCTTGATCCGATGACGGTAAAAGCTTGGCTTCTTTTTGAATGACATGGGTAATTTCTTGCCGCTCGTCTGTTGTCATGCTCAACACATTAATGTTACCCACATGTTGTTTGAACATACGCGTTTGAGTGTTGTCTTCCACAAGATGTTGTTTTTCTTCAGGTGTGCTGCGCAGGACAAGTGGTAGTGTTAGAAGAAAACCAATACCCAACACTATGACAAGACCACCTTTATGTTTGGCGGTCATGAACTGCTTAAAGCTTTGGCTCAGTTTATCTCCTGCTTAAGGTTTGCAAGCATAGTTTGAGCTTTGAGAGCCACTTCATCAACGGTTGCTTCAGCTTTATCACCCCAGCGTGTTTTGATTTCCAAGGCATTATTATCCAAACCACGATCACCCACCACAATACGCAATGGAATACCAATTAACTCTGCATCCTTAAACTTCACACCAGGACTTTCTTTCCTGTCATCCCAAACTGTATCAACGCCAGCGTCTAAAAGTTCGTTGTAAATCTTTTCAGATGCTGCAAACGCAGTTTCGCTTTTACCCAGAGTAATCACGGAAATTTGGAAAGGTGCAAGATTGACTGGCCATTGAATGCCGTACTCATCATTGCATTGTTCCACCACGGCTGCCATCAGGCGTGAGACACCAATGCCGTAGCAACCCATAGTCGCTACAGCACGTTTTCCGTTTTCATCTTGAAACAATACTTCCATAGGTTCAGCGTAAACTGTACCCAATTCAAAGATGTGACCCACCTCAATGCCGCGAGACATTTCAATGCTGCCTTCATGACACTTGCCGCAGGTATCACCCACTTTGGCTTCTCGCAAATCAGCAAAGGTAACACCACTTAAATCACGGTTGATATTCAAACCTGTGATGTGGTAATCATATTTGTTTGCACCTGCAATCAGACCAACTTCATCGGTCAATGAAGTATCCACAAATACAGGGCATTTTAAATCAATAGGGCCAGCAAAACCTGTGACCGTACCTGCCGCCTCAAGCTGCTCTTTAGAAGCAAGCTCCATTTCATCAGCGCCTATAGCACGAGCCAATTTAATCTCTTGCACGTTATCTGTGCCACGTACACATGCAGCCACAACCTGACCATCCGCTTCGCCACCAACAGCAACATAAATCAATGTTTTGAGCAAAGTTGAAGGCTCAACCTTGAGGAATGATGCCACGTCTTCTACGGCAGTTTGTTTGCGCGTTTCGACTTCATCAAGCTCTGTATCAACACCTTGGTAAGCTATTGGTGTGGACAATGCTTTTTCAACATTCGCTGCATAATCACATGCTGAACAATGGGCAATTAAATCTTCACCAGACTCCGCCAATACATGAAATTCATGGCTGGATGAACCGCCAATCGAACCATTATCTGCTTCCACAGCACGGAATTTTAAGCCCAAGCGAGTAAAAATACGGTGATAAGTTTCAAACATGTTTTTGTATTCAGCAGCCAAACATTCAGCATTGGCATGAAAGGAATACGCATCTTTCATCACAAACTCGCGACCACGCATAAGTCCGAAGCGTGGGCGGATTTCATCACGGAATTTATTTTGCACTTGATACAAGTTCATGGGTAGTTGTTTGTATGATCTAAGCTCGCGG
>JALUNK010000155.1 GCA_027055255.1 Ghiorsea sp. | reverse complement strand
TTGCAGGACAAAAACTTATCTTAGCACTTTGGTGGGTATTCCTACTTTATGCTTTGATTCGTATGCTTAAAGCTGGTGCGAAAAACACAGGCGTATCCACCACAAGCTTACTGCATAAAAATACAGAAGATGTGCAACGTGAAATTGATGATTCAGGTAAAAATGGTAACATCAATGGGGTAAGTGTCCCAGCACCTGCTAAAATCGATTAAACAAACTCGTCTCAACCTATAACCCACAGTCGGCAACGGCTGTGGGTTTTGTTTTGCCTTAAAAAGGTTATGCTTAGTTTTTCAGTGAGGAACAAAGATGAATAAATTGTTGGTCGTATTTGCTGCAGGTTGCTTTGGCGGTTTGATGAATAGCTTGACTGTATGGCTATTTGGCAAATATGGAATTTCATCCATGTTGGACGTGTCTATCGCGCCTGCACTCACTGCTGCTTGGCTTTATCCTCGCATTGTTTGGGGTGGCATTTGGGGCATATTGTTTATCCTGCCTTTTCTCAACGAACGATGGTTGCTTAAAGGTTTACTGCTCAGTCTCGCGCCAACAGCCGTACAATTATTCTATATTTTTCCTGAAGTAGCACATAAAGGTTTGGCAGGCATGGCCTTGGGTATGCTCACGCCGTTGCTTGTGGTCTTTTTCAATGCCGTGTGGGGTATCATGGCAGCTTATGCTATCAAAGTGTCTCCTGAATCGTATTAAGCATGACTAACCACTCCAAACCTATACAAGCCAAGCAAATCCCTGCTGAAGCCGCCCAGTCATTATATCCAGAGCCATTCAAGGCCATGATGGATGGGCGCATCAAACACAAACTTGGTAATCATTTCGGGCTATCTAATTTTGGCGTGAATTTAACCGAGCTACAGCCTCATGCCATGTCTGCACTCAAACATTGCCACAGCAAACAAGATGAATTGATTTATATCATCAGCGGCTTGCCAACGCTGATATACGGCGACCAAGAGTTTGAGCTTCACGCAGGTTATTGTTTTGGTTTTAAGGCGGGCACAGGTATAGGTCATCAACTTATCAATCCAAGTAATGATGTGGTCACATACCTTGAAATTGGGGATAGAAGCGATGACCATGTCACCTACCCCGATGATGATTTAATCGCACAAAGCACGGATAGTGGTGCTTGGCAATTCTTGCATAAAGATGGTTCACCCTACCCCAAGGATGATGCATGAAATATCAAGGTGGTTGCCACTGTGGGGCTGTGCGCTTTGAAATTGAAGCACCTGAAAAAATGGTTGTCACCCAATGCAATTGCAGCATTTGCATCAAATCAGGCTATTTACACTATGTGGTGGATAAAGAAGCGTTTACTCTGCTTCAAGGCAAATCGCAGCTTAGCACATACACCTTTGGCACAGGCATTGCCCAACATCATTTTTGTAAAATTTGTGGTATCAAATCCTTTTATGTTCCGCGCTCACACCCTCAAGGGTTTAGCATCAATGTCCGCTGCTTGGATAATCCTCCTAACTACTCCATCAACACCTTTGATGGGCAACACTGGGAAGATAATATACATCAACTTCGCAACGAAACATGAAGCTTTTAGCCTTATCAGGAAGCTTGCGCAAACAATCGTATAACACTGCTGTCAACCAAGCTTTGCAAACCATATCACCCAACAATATCGAAATATTATTGTTTCAAAACATGACGAATATCCCCTTGTTTAATCCTGATATTGAGGACAACACACCACCTGCAATTGCCGAACTCAAAGCTTTAATCGCAGCTTGTGATGGGCTGATTATCTCAAGCCCAGAATATGCACATGGCATCACTGGTGTAATGAAAAATACTTTGGACTGGCTGGTTAGTGGTGAAGAGTTTATCGATAAACCTGTTATGTTTATCAACACATCCCCTCGGGCCAGCCATGCTCAAGAATCCTTGCGCGAAATTGTTAAAACCATGTCAGGGCATATTTGTGAAGAAGCTTGTTTGTCCATCCCATTGCTTGGTAGCGGTCTAGATGCTCAAGGCATAACTCAAACATCAG
>JALUNK010000154.1 GCA_027055255.1 Ghiorsea sp. | reverse complement strand
AGATGTCAGGTTCTAGTATTGGTCAAATATTTCGTGTAAGCACGGCTGGTGAATCCCATGGCAAAGCCTTGGTGGCGATTGTTGAGGGTTGCCCTGCGGGTGTGGAATTATCTGAGTTAGACATTCAGCCTGATTTGGATAAACGTAAACCAGGGCAATCTAGGTATACAACTCAACGTCGAGAGGCTGATGAAGTTGAGATTTTATCGGGTGTGTTTGAAGGTAAAACCACAGGTTGCCCAATAGGTTTGTTGATTCGCAATACAGATCAGCGCAGCAAAGATTATTCCGATATTAAAGATAAATTCCGCCCAGGTCATGCTGATTTTACATTTCATGAGAAATACGGTTTTAGAGATTATCGTGGTGGTGGGCGTTCATCAGCGCGAGAAACTGCGATGCGTGTGGCAGCAGGTGCTGTAGCGCGTAAATTTTTAGCAAGCTCTGGCGTAAGTATTCGTGGCTGGGTTGATCAAATCGGTCCGATTAAGGTTAATGCAAACAACTTTTCTTTTGATGAAATTTATAATAATCCATTTTTTTCGCCAGATGCTGATGCTGCGGTTCAAATGGCTGATTTTATGGATAAATTGCGAAAAACAGGCGACTCTATTGGTGCATCAGTCACGGTTGAGGCTAGGGGGGTGCCAGCTGGTTTAGGTGAGCCTGTCTTTGATAGAATTGATGCTGATTTGGCGAAAGCTATGATGAGCATTCAAGCGGTTAAAGCTGTGGAAGTCGGAGATGGTTTTGCCTGTGTTGAAGCTTGCGGCTCTGAATTTGGCGATGCTATTCGTAAAGATGGTTTCCAAAGCAACCATGCTGGCGGTGTATTGGGTGGCATTACAAACGGTGATACCATTCATGTGCGTATGGGTTTAAAACCAACATCATCCATTTTGAAGCCGCGACCAACTATTGATATTCATGGCAATGAAACAGAGATTATTACCAAAGGCAGGCATGACCCATGTGTAGGTATTCGTGCAGTGCCTATTGCTGAGGCTATGCTTGCTTTAACACTTGCAGATCACTTGCTTAGACAACGCGCAAGCCAACTGTAGTATTGTTTTTTCAATTTGTTTGGAGTTACCATGGATAATCCAGAGCAGTGTTTGATTTGTGATACAGGTGTTCCTACCTTATTTTCTGCAAAAGCAAGGCTTTCGGGGACTATAGTTTATGACTTACGAACTTGCCCAGCTTGCCAAGCCTCTTTTTTTACGCCTATTCCATCGTCTGATGCTTTGGCAGAACATTATTCTAAAGATTATACTTTTTATAAAGGTGATAACTTTAAGGCGCAAGGGAAAGGTTCAGCCTTTGCTCGAAAACATCTTGCTACGCGTTTAAATAAAGGGAAATTGTTGGATATTGGATGTGCCAGCGGTGATTTTTTAGCCGGTGTGCAACAGGGGTCAGAATGGCAAGTATACGGTACGGACATAAACCCCGAGGTTGTTGCGTCAGTCAGAACAAAGTTGGGTTTAGATGTTAGGGCTGGTGAAATTGAAGATATAGGGTTTGATGCGGGCTTTTTTGATGCGGTGCGCGTGCAAGATATTCTTGAACATGTACCACAACCGCTTACCTTTCTAAAGGAGTGTAGGCGTATTATTGATGATCATGGGACATTCTACTTATCTGTACCCAATGGTTTGGCAGATGTGCAGAATCTGATTGATTATTATACCCAATACGCGTCGCCTGCATTCAGTGGTGCTGGGCATATATACTTTTTTTCAATAGACAGCTTAACACTACTTTTTGATCAAGCAGGCTTTCGTATTGAGAAAGCATATAGTTATAATTTTAAAAAAGGTTTGCGTAGCTTATCAAAGCTTCCCAAAAGCAAACACTGGAAACGTGACTTAACGCCGCCAGTAGTTCAGCAAAATAAGAGTCCGCATACAGAGGTACAAACGCACAAGCAAAAACAACGGTCTGCAGCATATTATGATTTTCAGTTTATGAAAGATGAGTTATTTAAGCTTCCTGGGGTTCATCAATATGCACAAGATTTCTCCTTTGTTTTAAAACCCAAGTAGCGCATTTGGA
>JALUNK010000153.1 GCA_027055255.1 Ghiorsea sp. | reverse complement strand
TTATCCAGCATGGCTAAACGCTCTGCAACCGTAAAATCACCTTCATCAGCAAAATCATCCGCCGTACGTGCAAAAGTATAAATCACTGCCACAGCAGGTCGCAGCGACTTTTTTAACAATAAAGAAGCAGTCGGGAAATTCTCGTAATGTTCATTGGCAATGCTTTGACAATGTTGGTAAGCTTTATCTATCGACACACATGATGACATGGCTGCAGCATAAGAAGGATGTATCTGACTAGCAAGCACCCCTCATATTAGACAAAGTTATTCATTCCAACTAACCTCATTTCTTATCATATGCGGAATAACTGGGGGTCTATGAAAGTATTCATTAAACAAACGTGTTTACTTTTTACCCTACTTTTTATTTCCACTGGCTGTACAACAACAAAAGTACTGGTTGTTAAGCCTGAACTACTACATTTTGATACACCTGAAACCACAGGGAGTTTCTTAGCTGGTGACATTAATGTTCATGTAGCAGCTAAGACACCGAAATATGAGTTTGGTAAATCTTCAGTAACGGACTTTGATGCTTCAAGAAGTGTGAGCACCTCTGAAAAAGTCAGTGACAACTCATACTTCAACTTAGGGCTCAATTTAGGGCTTATTAAGCGCATAGATTTTTTCATGCGGACAAGGGGCGTGGCAGGGTTAAAAATTCAGGTGCTAGGAACGTCTAAAGCCAATCGTGAGGACGGTTGGAAAATGGCTATTTCATCATATTATGGAAACTATGCATATGTACAAAGTGACAATGAACTCCTCATTTTCGGTTCTTCTTCTGATTTAGACCTGTCCCTTACGGGAAAAACAATAGGTTACACCATAAACACAGGTTACCGTTTCAATCCAAAGCTACTGGCTTATACTAATATTTTTCATAATAAAACTGATGTCACAGGCACTTATAATTTCAACCCTTCCACAAGCTTCCGTAAAGAACGCATACAAAAAGCGAGGGGGATTCTTTTCGGTTTAAATATCCTTAATGATAACAAATCCAGCTTCTTTACTTTAGAAGCTGGATTAACCAGATCATCTTGGTCAAGTCTTGGTACTGAAATTTATACACCTATTGGTGCAAGTATTGGGTACTTTTGGTAACGCTTGCTTAAAACTTAATAGAACTTTTCTTAGGCAGTAGCTATGCTAGGGCTTCTTATATTATATATGTTTTGAGAGTTTCTTATTATGTTTGATTCATTAACCAGTAAATTAGGTAACATTGCCAATAAGTTACGCGGCTCAGCCCGTGTTACAGAAGCAGATTTAGATGCCACATTACGCGAAATGCGCATGGCTTTATTGGAAGCTGATGTTGCCCTGCCTGTGGTTAGACACTTATTGGATGCCGTTCGAGAGCGTGCATTAGGTGCAGATGTCGCCAAAAGTCTGCAGCCTGGTCAGGTTATTATTAAAATACTGCATGATGAACTGGCTGTGGTATTGGGTGGTCAACGCCGCGACTTAGACACATCTAAAATTCCATCTGTTATCATGCTGTGTGGTTTGCAAGGTGCGGGTAAAACAACAACAGCAGGTAAACTTGCCAAGTTATTAACAGCACAAGGTAAAAAAGTTGCTTTAACATCCGTGGATGCCACTCGCCCTGCGGCGCGTGAGCAGCTACAAATCCTAGCTGAACAAGTTGATGTCCCTTATTTACATGGTGAAGGTAATAGCCCTGAGAAAATGGCAGCCTCTGCCCTCAAACAAGCTCGTACAGGCGGGCATCATATTCTAATTTTGGATACGGCAGGCCGTCAAGTTGTTGATGATGCACTTATGGCAGAGATTCAAGCTGTAGAAAAAGCAGTTAGCACCACTGAACGCCTGTTGGTGCTGGATGCCATGACAGGGCAAACAGCGCTAGAAATTGCTGAAACATTCCATAAATCCGTGCCATTAACGGGCTGCATCATGTCTAAAACTGATGCGGATATGCGTGGTGGTGCAGCACTGTCCGTTGCTTTTAGCACAGGTGTTCCCGTGCGTTATGTGGGTACGGGTGAAAAGCTGGATGCTTTTGAGTTGTTCGACCCTGAACGTATGGCAGGTCGTATTCTTGG
>JALUNK010000152.1 GCA_027055255.1 Ghiorsea sp. | reverse complement strand
ATACCATTGACTAAACCATCTGCTGTTTTATCCAATGGTGGCACATCAGTGATACAACGCTGACTCATTTTTTCTTTAGAACTCATACAAACACCTTGGCTAGCTTAAATTTGGGAGCGCATAGTGACGATTTATAAAACATAAAACAACCCAAGCTGTTCATGTGTTTCTTAACCAATTCATACGCTTTAAATGTTTTGCAGATGTTTAGTCGTCCACAGGTTTCATCAGCCACATTTCATACATAGACACCACCCACATCAAAGCGAAAGCTAAACCCATGCCTGTACCGCCGATAATCACAACCCATGCAAACATAGGGTCAAACTTGGTCAACCACCATGAAGAAATATCCATCAGTTGCGACACAAAAGGCATAGCCACTGCCACGGATTTGAGGATGACTGAATCCATTTTTGCCATGACAAAAATAAGCCCCACAAAGAAGAAAATAAACGAAATGCCGAACAAGTGGATGTGCGATACACGCGTTAACGATGAAAAACTCGCCCCTGTATCCCCTGCTGCAACAGCTTTGATATTCTCAAATTGAGTAAAATCGGGCAGCCCCATACCTGCTTCTGCACTGTGGCAAGCTAAGCAATTATTTTCAAAAATTTTATCAATGCCTTGGCTTTTGAATGTTGATTCTTTCGCCCCATCATGTACCCATTTAATCATCGCTAATCGGTCTGCATCGGATGCATTTTCTTTCATGGAACCATCCAGCTTGTTTTCCAACAGCGTACCTGAACGATTGCCATAATAGCTGTACACAATGTCATCAATGGATAACCCAAACTTGCCATCTGCCATGCCGTGGGTGAGCAGAATTTGTGCCGTTGCCATAATATAACCGATAGCCACCACACATAAATAAGATGTGAAAAGCACTTTAAGCGGCAAACTGATATTGGTTAAATTATAATCTCTGAACATCGTGACCTCTATACTCCATATAAACTGCGGCGCAAAGTATATCACACTATGCCATAGAAAAGGAATCTCATTGTCTCCTTGAAACAATGCATCAATGTTTGATTACTGAAGCAGCCCCTGAAACACTTCATTTTGACGCAAAAGTTGATGCCCTGCTTCGATTAACACATCAATTTGCTCGCCCTCAAGCGATAGGCCTGTTGGAATACTATTAAGGAAGTTTCGCTTTTCCGGCTGCTTGATTTGCTGAAAGTTCAACTGGATAAAATGTGGTCTTACTTTCCGTTTATCCGTGGATAAATCTTTTGCCCATTGCTTGGTCGTATTCTCCATCAAGTGAAGTGTGGATGCATTTTGTTGTCGCACCTGAATATCACTCACCGCACTGATAACTTCATCTAAATCCGGCTGCTTATTACTTATATCCATACTTCGATTATTATTGGCAAATGCATCGACAGATATAATCACGATATCTTTCAGCACTTTATGCTTTGCTTGACGGTTGATTTGTTTAATCCCGCCGCCCAGCTCAACATATTCATAAATCGCCCTAAGCCCGAGGTTATCTGTAATCCCGCCATCCACAAAGTGGACATAATCCCTATCTTCATGATTATAATAATTCTTCAAACGGCTCACTGCACTTAACATTTCAGCATTGTTTTGAAACCTTTGTTCCGCCGATACTAGCCATGCTGGAACATTTTGATTGCAATGATAATTCTTAAGCACAACAGGATGAAACACCACGGGAACAGCCGATGACGCTGTCACCGCCCGAGCGACTGGAAAAGAAGCCACATCGGAACACAGCGTATTAAAGTATTCTTGGGTAAACGTAAATCGAACGCCATCATTTAAATCCGTGGCATTAATTAGAATAACAGGCCCGCCCTTTTTGCTCATATCAGCAAAAGTTGCTCCATTAAACACCGTTTCTTCATACAGCTTAACGGCCAATTCCGTGCGCCCCATAGAACCAAACCAAGCAAAAGGATTCAATAGGCTGGTAATCAAAGGCGTTTCAAAATTCTTTCTTAAAAAGGTTTTTTCAAAATCTTCAAACATATCCCTGCCATGTAAACCAAAATAGGCCGCTGTAAAGCTGCCTCCAGACACTGAGCTGATGACATCGATTTCATCAAGTAGGCTTCGTGACTTTCCATCAAATGTAATGCTGGTATGCTTTAACTCTTCCAATACTCCGTACGCCAAAGCCGCCGCTCGCGTACCGCCACCAGAAAAGCTAAGAACCAATAAAATTTCCTGAGAGCCTGCTTTTTTCATCTTCGCTATGGTTTTATCCGACAGGAATCGAGTCGATAAATCTTCTTTTAGCGGTTTGTTGGATATTTTACCGTATGACGCGCAACCAGAAAGCAGTAGAAAAACAAGGCTACCAATGAGTAGTCTCACAGAATAAACATTGTGAAAGGTGTCGCTTTTCATCAAGCCACGATAAAACCGAATAAAAGAATTGCAATGAACTTCAACAGGATAAAAATGAGAATGAAAAGCATGGGGTGGACGACGGGGCTCGAACCCGCGACCACCGGCATCACAAGCCGGGGCTCTACCAACTGAGCTACGTCCACCATATTGCTGTATTCCCGAAAGGCTAGAATGGCGCGCCTGGCAGGATTCGAACCTGCGGCCTACGGATTAGAAGTCCGTTGCTCTATCCAGCTGAGCTACAGGCGCTTAATTCCAGCAGGCCAAGTTGTTTAAATGGTCGGGGCGGGGTGATTCGAACACCCGACCCTCTGGTCCCAAACCAGATGCGCTACCAGGCTGCGCTACGCCCCGACATGATTTAAACATCTCCCAACTTTGGAAGGCGGCGAAACTTACGGATTTAAGGCTTTGCCGTCAACCGTAATATACAAGGCACAAGAAATATGATTGCTATCATGGGCTTTCCGCTGCTAAAGTAACCCATATGAGTAATGTGTTTATCGCCTTGGGCGGCAATATCGGCGATATGCGAGCCACATTTGATAGCGCATGCGCAATGTTAAACGAGCATTGTGCAATCATCAGCAAGTCCAAACTTTATCAAACCCCAGCCCTGATTGATAAGGGTGCAGAGCCACAACCTGATTATTTGAATGCCATGATTCACGCTGTCACCACCCTAGCTCCAGCTGATTTACTTGCAGAGCTGCACCGCATTGAAGCCGCCCACGGCAGAGAGCGTAAAGCGCACTGGGGCTCACGCACCTTAGACCTAGACTTACTCGATTATGAAGGTTTTATTTCTGATGATTCTGCCCTAACCTTACCCCATTCAGAATTGGAGCATCGATTGTTTGTGTTGCAGCCCTTGCAAGATGTGGTGCCCAATTGGATACATCCCATTTCAGGGCAAAGTATGCAAGATATGTTGGCCGTGCGCTTGCAGGCTGGCGAAGCTTTATTTGAAGGAGATATTTGGTGAGTTCAGCCTTACATTTAACCCACATTGCTGTTGAAGGTGGCATTGGTGTGGGTAAAACAACGCTTGCCAAAGGGCTTGCCGAAAAATTGGGCGCGAATCTTTTGCTTGAAGAGATTGATGATAACCCCTTTTTAGAACTGTTTTATCAAGACCCTGAACGCCATGGTTTATCCGTTCAGCTATCCTTTTTATTCTCTCGCTTAAAGCAGTGGCAATCCATGATTCAACAAGATTTATTTCATTCTATGATTGTGAGCGACTACTTGTTTGCCAAAGACAGGCTTTTTGCCATGACCAACCTATCCGATGAAGAGTTTGCTTTGTACAACCAAGTCGCGCAAGTCGTAGCCATGGATTTACCCAAACCTGATTTGGTGATTTATCTGCAATCCTCGCCTGAGGTGGCGCTCAAGCGGGTGGAAAAACGCAACCGCAGCATGGAGCACGGCATCAATCTCGACTACCTCAAGCAAATCATAGAAACCTTCGACAAGTTCTTTTTCCATTATCAAGAAACACCATTGCTTGTGGTGCAAACCGACCGCATCAACTTTGCTGAACGCCCCGAAGCTTTGGATATGCTGATTGAGCGCATCAAACATATGGGCAGAGGCACAGAATTCTGGGCAGATTATACAGAATAAAGATTAAGAGGAATTCAAGATGACTAATTCAGAAAAAACAAGCTGCCTTTGTGGTGCTGTACAAATAACTGCCGAAAAAATTAACCCAAAATTTACAGTATGCCACTGTCAATCATGCCGCACATGGGGAGGCGCACCCTTTTTCGCAGTACAATGTGGTACAAAAGTAGAAATAGATGGCTCAGATAAAGTTAAAGAATATGATTCATCTGCATGGGCATCACGGGGGTTTTGTACAGAGTGTGGAACCCACTTGTTCTTCAAGTTTAAGGAAAGCGGTGAGTATAATATGCCAGTAGGCATGTTTCCAAACTTAAAAGGAATGGAGATGGACATGCAATATTTTAGTGACCTTCGCCCAAGTTATTATTGTTTTACCAACAAAACCAAAGAAATGACAACCACTGAAATTATGAAAATGTTTGCATCAAAGATGTAAGGTTTTAGGCAAGTCGCATAAAAAAGGCTCCACTTTCGCAGAGCCTTCAAAACATAGGACTGCTCAATACTTAACCTTTATAAGCAGCAATCGAGTCCATCACTTCTTTTTTTGCAGCAGTTGCGCCTGCCCAGCCTGTCACTTTCACCCATTTATTGGCTTCCAAATCTTTGTAATGCTCAAAGAAATGCTCAATTTGGTCGAGCAAGAATTTAGGCAAATCATCAGGGCCATTCACATCTTTATAGACTGGGGTTAATTTCGTAATCGGTACTGCCAATACTTTTGCATCCATGCCCGCTTCATCTTCCATCTGCAAGACAGCCACAGGGCGACACGTAATCACGGAGCCCGGCACCAAAGCAAATTCAGACACCACCAATACATCCACTGGGTCACCATCATCGGATAATGTGTTTGGCACAAAGCCATAGTTGCAAGGGTAATGCATTGCTGTGTGCATAAAACGGTCGACAAACACTGCTCCAGAATCTTTATCCAGCTCATATTTAATCGGGTCTGCATGTTGCGGCACTTCAATCACCACATTCACTTCTTCGGGTGCATTTTTGCCTGCTGGAATTTTACTGAGGTCCATATCGGTACTCCTAAACTGTTAATAGTTGCGCATGATAGGTTGCACAGCGTATAAAGAAAGCTTGAATTATATAACAGTGAGTGCGGCATACTTCAGCATCAGTCGCTTCAAGCCCACAGCATCAAACTCAATAGCAACGCGTACCGCATCGCCATCACCTTCTAAATCTACAATCAAACCATCACCAAAGCTCGGGTGATTCACATAAACACCGATGGCAATACCTTGAACTGCCGATGATACCTGAGCTTGTGAAAACATTGATGGTTGTTTAACTTTTTCGGATTTACTCAATACATTATCACCCAAATCAGCAATAAACCGACTCGGCATAGGGTAAGTCATATCACCAAAAATACGGCGCAACCTTGCCGAGGTTAAATGAAGAATATTTTCAGCTCTTGTCACGCCCACATATAACAAGCGGCGCTCTTCAGCTATGCCTGACTCACCTTCATCCAGAGCCCGCTGGTGTGGCAGCATACCATCTTCTACACCCGCCAAAACAACCGTATCAAACTCCAACCCCTTGGCTCGATGTAGACTCATCAAGTTTACCGCGTCTTCATCATCGTTATCTTCCTCTCCGCTCACCATGAGTGCCGCTCTGTCCATAAATTCAATGGGCGTAATGCCTGATGCCAAAGAAAACTCAATATAGTTTTGTAATGTTTTAATGTTTTCAATGCGCGATGCCGCTTCAATTTCACCCAAAGCGTTGAGGCTATCCATATAACCAACCTTTTCTAAGAGTGCCATCAACCCTCTATCTGCCATGGTTTCAATATCTTCTTTCATACTTTGAATGGTTTGCAGCAGTGGCATCAATTTTTTCAAAGGTGCGGGTTGTGTCGTGGCTTGCAACACTGAAACCACCCAATCGTTAGCACGAAGTCCGCTTGAACTAAGCAAAGTCGCAATGGTTTCCTGACCCTTAGCACCAATGCCGCGTTTGGGTTTATTACAAATCCGCAACACATGCATGGCATCAGCGCAATCATTGAGTAATGCCCAAAAAGCCACTGCATCTTTAATTTCCAACCGTGCGAAAAAGCTCAAACCTCCAATGATACGATAAGGAATGTCCTCTTCGCGAAACACCTGCTCAATGGCTAAGGATTGACGGTTGGAGCGATACAACACAGCCATATCCGACCACAATACCGTGGCATAACGCTCATTAAATAGTTTTGCCATGTGACGTGCTTCAGCATATTCATCCACACATACATGAAATTCTGGCTTTAAACCATCATCACGTGTGGCGCGCAATGCTTTAACATGTCTATCTTCATTGGTGCTAATAATGGCATTGGCAAGCTTGAGAATCGATGCGGTTGAGCGATAGTTTTCTTCCAACCTATGAACCTGAGCATTGCTCCAAGACATTTCAAAATCTAAAATATGGCGAACATCTGCGCCGCGCCAGCCGTAAATCGATTGGTCATCATCGCCGACCACTGTGATGTTCTGATGCTCTTGGGCTAACAAGCATAACCACTCATGTTGCACTGGGTTGGTATCTTGATATTCATCGACCAAGATATGGTCAAAGCGCGTATGCATCGCCACGGCAATATCTGGGAAGTCACGCAGCAAGCGCACACAATTAAGAATCAAATCAGAGAAATCCATACGTTCCAATTGTTTTAATTCATTTTGGTATGCAACATATAAATCTTTAAGGTCTAAACCGCTCCACAACATGGATTCCGCTTGTTCTGGTAAGAAACCAGCATTTTTTTGTTGCTCAATCCAGCTGCTCAAAAAAGATGGATGCAATCTGTCCGAGGGAATATTACGCGCTTTAAGTATTCGCTTTATCAGTGTTCTTTGGTCATCGCTATCAATCACCTGAAAGCTTTTAGGGTAGCCCAATACATCAGCATAACTTCTCAAGAATCTTAGTGAAATAGAATGGAATGTGCCTGAAATAACACCGCCCCCACCATCGCCAATCAATTCTGATAAACGCTGTTGTAATTCTTTGGCTGCTTTGTTGGTAAAGGTTACAGCTAGAATACGGTGTGGTGCATAACCACGCTCAGCAATCAAATATCCAATTCGATGAACCACGGTGCGTGTTTTACCAGAGCCTGCGCCAGCAAGAATAAGTTGCGGCCCATCTTCGGCTTCAACGGCTTGTTGTTGCGCAGTATTTAGGCTCATTACCAGCTCTTGGCGTTATCTTCACCGTGTTTTACAATCAATTTGTGATACGTTGAAAACACCGCATTACGCGACACAATACCAAGCACCCGCCTACGGTTATCTTTATCTGTGACAGGCATTTGTTCAAAGGAAGCACGGTCTAAAATATCAATGGCATCCAGTAAGCTATCATCTTCTGATAAGCTGATGACATTAGTATTTGCAACTTCTTCAGCAATCACAACTTGATCTAACGAAGAATCTAAAAGCCATTTTTGCAAATCGAAGAAGGTGACCATACCCACCATATTGCCATCATCATCTGCGACAATCACACAGCCTTTACCCGATGAAATATATACTTTTTTCAAGACTTCTAGTTTATCTGATACATGAACTGATGGCACAGAGCGCCATGGCAATCGCGAAACAGGCACAGCTCGCATCCATGAACGCTCCAGTGACCATTCGGTGTTCACACCTTTTTCCGACAATACTTCTGTTAAAATGGAATCACTACCAAATGTACGTTTGGTTAACGCTGCTACAACACACGCTGTCATCAGTGGCACCATAATATGATAGTCATTGGACAACTCAAAAATCATAAGAATAGAACTCATGGGCGCTTGAATGGTTGCTGCCACCATCGCCCCACATGCCACCAAAGCGTATGCACCATAAGATTCTGTCCACGTGGGGAACATACCATGCACAATCCCACCATACAGCGCACCTGCTGTTGCCCCGATAAACACCGATGGCCCAATCATACCGCCACCAAATTTACCACCTGAACAAATGATACTGGTCAACATTTTTGCCACCAACAATATACCCAAAAACATTGCAAGAGGTAAGCCTGTTCCCAAAATATCAGTGCCAACATTTTGTAATAAAATACCATCCACTGTGCCATAACCAATGGACATAATTTCTGGAATGACTAAAGCGCATAAACCCAATAACAAACCTGCCACGGCAGGGCGAGCAATCGGAAAAGAAATATAGCGTTCATACATGTGTCGAGCAGCAGGCACACCTTTCACAATCACAGTGGCAAGCAAACCACAAAAGATACCAAGTCCTACATACGCAGGAATTTCCC
>JALUNK010000151.1 GCA_027055255.1 Ghiorsea sp. | reverse complement strand
CGACTGGTCACCCATCATTGCGATTATTGTGGTTATCTTTTTAGAAAGCTTTTTGGTGCAAACATTAAATCGTTTGGGTGCCAGCTTTCTTTAAAGTCTAAACAACCAAGGTCATTGGTGGTTTGAATTTCTTTCTCACCCATTTATTCGTTTGCTTTACCGTAATTCCTATCCACTTCAGCAAGGCAGGCTTGATACGCTTGGTAATGCCTACCTTCTTTACAATTCTGCCGTGCTACTTCATAACCAGTTTGACGAAAATTTATATCCGCACAGCTTGCTAGTAAAAAGGTTTAGAGCCCTTGAAACCTGAAACGCGTATTTTAGCATGAAGCGACAACCTCACCCTTTTCAAACACCACACGCCCATCTTTTAGCGTGTACTGCACTTGCCCTGTCATGGTTTTTCCATGCCAAGGGGTATTACGCCCTTTAGAGAATAGTTTCTCACGGTCTAGTGTCCATTCCGCTGTAGGGTCGAAGATACAGATATCTGCCGCGTTACCCTGAGACAATGAACCTTCAGGAATATTCAATAATTTAGAGGGGTTAGATGTCATTTTGGCAATAAGACTAGACATGGAAAGTATGCCTGCGCGTTCTAAATCCAGCGAAAGAGGAAGCATGGTTTCCAAACCCACAATACCAAATGCGGCACAGGATAACCCGCATCGTTTATCATCTTCATGATGTGGTGCATGATCTGTGGCAATCACTTCAATCGTGCCATCTTTCAAGCCTTCTATCACAGCCTGCCTATCTTCTTCTGTGCGCAGCGGCGGGCTCATTTTTGCATCCGCGTTAAAGTTTAGCACTTCATTTTCAGTCAAAGCAAAATGATGTGGTGCAGCTTCCGTGGTGACATTCAAACCTTCTTTTTGCGCCAAACGCACTTGCTCAACTGCGCCTTTGCTTGAAATATGCGCCACGTGATAGCGTGCGTTTGTACGGCGGGTGAGCATAATATCACGCGCAATCATGCTGTCCTCACCTTCCACAGGCATACCTTGCACACCAAGCTGGGTCGACACCCAACCTTCATTGACGGAGCCGCCATCTGTGAGTTGTTTTTCTTCGGCATGTTGAATAATCAAGTAGCCAAAACTAGAGGAATATTCCAAGGCTTTACGCATCACGCCCGCATGCCAAATCGGCTGCCCATCATCAGAAAATGCGACCGCACCAGAGCGGGATAATTCGCGCATTTCCGTCAGCTCCGTACCTTTAAGATTGCAAGTCACCGCGCCTATGGGTCGCAAATTGCATAAGCCAATTTCTTTCGCCCGTGCAATCACTTGCAACACAATACCCGCATGGTCAATGCATGGTTCCGTGTTTGGCATGGTGCAAATCGTGGTGATACCGCCTGCCACCGCAGCTTGCGAGCCCGACTCAATATCTTCTTTCCATTCTTCGCCTGGCTCTCTTAAATGCACATGCATATCAATCAAGCCTGGGCAAACAACCAAACCCTTGGCATCAATAGTTTCTTTGGCTTTGCCATCAAACGTGCCTACACCTGCCACTTTCCCGCTTTCAACCCAAACATCACATATCTCGTCCACACCATTTGCAGGGTCAATCACACGACCATTTGTAATTAGAATATCTATCATACTCATTCCTCTGTCGCTCCGCCGCATAGTGCTGTCAATGCTGCCATGCGGACTGCCACACCGTGTTCTACCTGTTCTAAGATTAAACTTTTCATCGAATCTGCAACATCTGTTGCGATTTCCACGCCACGGTTCATTGGCCCCGGATGCATGACCATACAATGGTCTCCTGCTGCTTTCAGCCGCTTCATGTTTAAGCCATACGTCTCATGATACTCGCGAAGCGACGGGAAGTAACAGTTGGTCGTTAGTCGTTCTGTTTGCACACGTAACATGTACAAAATATCTGTGCCTTCCAACGCTTCATCAAAATCATAGAACACTTCACAGCCATAATTTTTAACAAAGGCAGGTAACAATGTTTTAGGAGCCACAATCCGGACTTTATATCCCATAATTTTGGCGGCCAACATATGCGAACGTGCCACGCGCGAATGAGCAATATCGCCAACAATCGTCATCGTTTTGCCTGCAATATCACCAATGCTACGCTTGAGTGTGAGCAAATCCGTTAAAATCTGCGTTGGATGTTCATGCGAACCATCACCTGCATTAATCAATGCCGTGTTATCCAAGAATTCCGATAAAAATTCGCAAGTCCCTGCCACTGAATGGCGAATAACCAATACATGCGGCTGCATGGCTGCAAGTGTTTGCCCCGTGTCTAATAGTGTTTCACCTTTTTTGGTCGCCGATGTGGATGCCGAAATATTGATGACATCCGCAGATAATCGTTTGCCTGCAATTTCAAAGCTGGTACGTGTGCGCGTTGAATTTTCAAAGAATAGGTTGATGACTGTACGCCCACGCAAGGTCGGTGCTTTTTTCACACTGCGCGTATTGATATCAATAAAATCATCACCCAAGTTCACTAATGAAGTAATTTGGTCTCGCGTTAAATCGCCGATGCCGAAAAGATGTTTAAGTCCAAATAAAGGTTCAGGCATGTTCAGTCTCCATCTTGGTGTCCATGGCTGCAATAAAATCTTCAAGGAATACGGCTGCCGCAGTTTGGTCTAGTTTCGCTTTGACTTTTTTCTCATTCAAGCCCTGCGCAAATAATCGCTCTTTGGCTGTCCATGTGGATAAGCGTTCATCTTGAAAAAAAATCGGTAAGTCCGAGCTTTGCGATAAGGTTTTTGCGGCACTTCTACAATCTTGAGCTTGTGCACCTTCGGTGCCATCCATGTTCTTAGGCAGGCCAACAACAAGACCTTTGATACCGTATTCTGACACCAGTTTATTTACTTGTTTAGGCCAAGCTTGATCGTTGCGAAATAAACATGTCACGCCTCGGCATGAATAACCGAGTCGGTCGGAAACGGCAATACCTATACGTTTGCCACCTATATCTAGTGCGAGAAGCGGGAGAAAAATCTCAGAAGTTGAGCAAGATTTGCTGTTCATTAAAGCCCAAGTCTAGCAACTTTTCGGTGCATGCGTCCACCATCACGTTCATACCAGCCAAACAAACAACCGTATTTTCAGGTGATGGGCGCTTGTCTGCCAGCGCATGTTGCACATATCCCACGGGGCCTTGCCAATCATCATGCCCTGTCGTCAATGATACACTAACTTGAATATCATGGTCTGCCAAACTGCTCAACTCATCGGTTAGCAAATGATGCATAGCACTCAAAAAACCAGCATAAATGGATATGTTTCCATAATCTTGTCTGTGTTCGATAAGGTCTAACCACACACTACGCAACGGTGCAATACCTGTGCCCACACCCATAAGAATAATATTTTGCCCTTTATAAGCAGACAAATCAAAACCTTTACCCATAGGCCCTTCAACTTCCACTTCTTCGCCTAAAGGCAATGCCACCAAAGCATCTGATAGCGGGTGCATTGCTTTGATTACAAATGTATAAGTTGTTGTATCATGCGGGCTAGAAGAAAGGGCAAAGTATGCATTCTGCAATGCAGTTTGGTTGGGCAAACGAAGGCTCACATATTGCCCCGCAATAAACCGAGGCAGTGTTTGGTGAGAAAGTGCGACAAAGTCTAATTGCACCACCACGTCATCACATGCTGGGTCAGTAAGGCGTGTGCTGTTTTGCAAGCGCATTAAAAAAGGTGTTGAATCAGACAATGAAACCTCCACAGAATACGGCAAGTATGGATAAGGATGAGTCAGTATGCAAAACAATACATGTGTAGAACTGCGAATTGATGCGTCGGTAATTGACGAAGAAGTGTTTGATGAACTCATGAATGCATTTTCTGCTTTGGGTGGCAGCGAAGAGTCCAATCAAATAACGGGGCAACATGAACGCATCGCATGGTTTGAAGTGGCAAATAACCAAGAAGAACAATATTTGCGTTTAAGTACTGCCGTCCAAGTCTTAGGTGTTACCAAACAAAACATACATATTACAACATTATCTGATGACTGGGCAACCGCATGGCAAGACCATTGGACAGCCATGCCGATTGGTAAATCATTGTGTGTGCGCCCTTCTTTTTGCGATGCCCTACCTGATAGAAGTATCGACATTGTACTCGATCCTGGTCAGGCCTTTGGCACAGGCACACACCCCACCACTTATCTTTGCTTAGAAGCTATTGAAGATTATTGTTTAAACCATGCGCCGCAAAGTTTGTTAGATATGGGTGCCGGCTCTGGTTTACTCGCCATCGCTGCAGCAAAAATGAATGCAGCAAACATTGTTTGCGTAGACTATGACCCACTTTCAGTTGAAGCATGTGAAATCAATGCAGGTATCAATGATGTGAACCTACAATCTATTCTAGGTGACACGCCGCCTTCCCAAACCTTTGAATTGGTCGTTGCCAATATTTTATACAACCCACTCATTGAAATGGCTGCCCCGCTAGCTGCAACTGTGGAAAAATATTTGGTTTTATCAGGCATTCTCGAAACACAAGTCCCTTCCCTCATCAAAACATATACCGAGCATGGGCTTAAGCATCACAATACCCGTATCAAAGAAGAGTGGGCAGTTGTGGAACTTATCCGCTAAGCTTGCACCTTATGTTAACCCCATTTAAGCTGAAATTCGCTCATATTTATATTCCCGGCATCATCGTCATCGGTGTGGGTTTATGGATTGATAGCTTATATGTCACCCGCTTCACAGACTACGGACAAGAAATCACCAATACCTTGGTTTTCATTGTATATGTATGGATGCTGTTCAAAACGAGCAAAGTCACCCGCATTTTAATGTTGGTCGGCGTGCCTATCGCATTGGTCGGTGAGGTCACTCTGTCCATTGGGCTGGGTATGTATACCTACCGCTTAGAAAATGTTCCACATTATGTCCCACTGGGTCATGCCATTGTATATGCCAGTGTATATTACATCACTAAAGAGCCTTGGGTTCGCCAGCATCAGCAAAGTATTATAAAGCTTTTGTACTTCATCATGGTCACATACAGCACCCTTTGGCTTGTGTTCACTCAAGATGTATTTGGTTTTATGTGCATGATCATCGCCATGTATCTTTTCAAACGTTTCCCAGAAACCAAACTCTTCTTTTTGTTTATGTTTTTTATGGTCGTCTATTTAGAGCTTATCGGCACATATTGTGGCTGTTGGGTCTGGCCACCTGTATGGTTTGATGTGTTCACTTGGATACCCAGTGCGAATCCCCCAAGCGGCATTGGTGCTGCTTACTACATATTTGATACCATGTGTTTAGTCGCCTACAATATTTTTAATACTCGAAAGTGGCAACGCTTACGCCGTCGACAAGCGTTTAAACAAATACAGGAAGAAGTGACCTCATGACAGGTTTAGAGCAACAGCATTTTGATGTCGTCGTAGTTGGTGCAGGCCCTGCTGGTGCAATGTCAGCTATTAAGGTCGCGAAAGGAGGTCTATCAGTCGCTATCATCGACCAAGCAACGCTTCCTCGAAGAAAGGTTTGTGCTGGAGGTTTGGTCAAGCGTGCTGTGAGCCTTATCCCTCATGAAATACATTACCCTATCGAACAGCAATGCCATGCGATTGCTATGCATACGGAGTCTGATGACATCCGTTTTTTAGAAAAACGTCACACTTTGGTTACCATGGTATGCCGCTCATCGTTTGATGATGCACTCATTCAACATGCGAAAAGCTTAGGTGCGCAGCTCTTAGATAATACCAAAATTACTACTATATCACCTCACCTCGGCCATATCACATTAAAAAGTGACCAAGGCAGCTTGTCTTGTACGTATTTAATCTTTGCAGAAGGCGCCATGGCAAAATTGAGCAACCAATTCTGGCACGATGACCGCATTCTGCTCCCATCCCTAGAAGCGGATGTTTTCCCATCTGCTGACCTCTTAGCCTCGCATCAAGATGCTACCTTTGACTTTGGTATCATCCAAGGCGGCTATGCTTGGGTGTTTCCAAAAGGTGACCATTTATCGGTTGGTTTAGCTGTCATGAACAAATCATGCAAGATCCCCTTGCAACAAACCTTGGATACATACCTTAATAGCTTGGGGCTTGCTAATGCAGGCATCAGTAATCGCAAAGGTTTTGTGATTCCTCTTTCACCAAGAAGTGAGCCCATGATGAAAGGACGCATGATACTGGTTGGAGATGCTGCTGGCTTTGCCGATCCAATCTCTGCTGAAGGACTTACCCATGCCATACAAAGTGGTATCGGCGCTGGAGAAGCTATTGTTGCAGCGTTCAGTCACCCTGAAAAAGTTGCAGAGATATACAATCATAAAACTGTACAGCCCATTTTAGGTGAATTACGCATTGCTCGTTTGCTGGCTAAGGTTATATATCATCCAAATACCATGTTGCGTAATATGCTATTCAAGCACCATGGAAGCCGCTTGTGTAAAGGTATGGCAGATTTAATTGAAGGCAAAAGGTCGTATGCCTCCAGCTTGGAAAAGCATAAATTTCTAAGTGCTATCATCAAAAAAGCCTCCGCATAAGCGAAGGCTTTTCAATATGGTGGCGCTTCAGGGATGCTTATAATATAGCTTACATATTCTAAGTTATTGAAACATAGGCGTTTATTTTGCGTTCGCTCCTAAAGAATAGCATTATTTTGTAACCAATCCAAGAGTTGATTCCGAAAGCTAAACGAATATCAATTAAAGCATGAATGTTTGATTTCTTAAATTAACTCTCTTTCCAGCTCATAGTAGAATATCCATAATATACAAAGAGGTTTATCTATTCTTTGTAGCTCTTCTCAGATGCCTTTATACTTACAACCTGAATTCATATAATATACGCCACAAAATCACTCCAAGGTAGTAAACAAATCTCATGGCAACTAATAAATTTAAAACAATTGACCTCTTTGCTGGCATAGGTGGAATTAGAAAAGGTTTTGAAATGACTGGTTACTTTGAAAACCACTTATCCGCCGAAATTGATCCATACGCTTGTAAAACTTATGAACACCTTTTTGGAGACAACCCATTTAATGATGTGACTTCTGAAGAGTTTAAGCTTGAAACGGAAAAAGTTGGCATTGATGTCATTCTTGGAGGGTTTCCTTGCCAGGCATTTAGTATAAAAAAAAAAAAAAAAGGTTTTAAAGATAAAACCCGTGGCACTTTGTTTTTTGATATTGCCGATATAATAAATCGAAATAAACCGAAAGCTTTTTTGCTTGAAAATGTCGAAGGATTAACAACCCATAAAAAAGGTAGTACATTTAAAACAATTTTAGAAGTTCTTTGTATTGAACTAGGCTACACTATTCCTGAAGTTAAAGTTGTTACTAATATGTTAGGGGAAAAAGATGTTGTTTTTGAACGAGCTTCTTTTATACGAAAAACTAAGAACTTTGGATTACCTCAACGTCGCTCAAGAGCTTACATTATTGGCTTTAGAAATGATATTGTCAAAAATCATGTTCTGCCGCCAATTCCTACTGGTAGAACCGACCTTAAAATGTACCGTGACCTAAATGACTTACTTGAATTAGGTGCTGATAGTCAATATTACTTAGCTTCTGGTTCTCTCCAATCAATGAAAAACCATAAAAATCGACATTCAAATAAAGGGAATGGTTTTGGTTATATTGTTGTAAATGAGCCATCAATAAAGTCACCTCTTTCGAACACAGTCTTAGCAACAGGAGGCTCAGGGAAAGAAAGAAATATCGTGTTAGACCCTCAGCCTCATATTGGTGGCATGGTTACTTCAACAAAAAAAACTCCTTTAAACAATGAAGGGCTGCGTAACATGACTCAATATGAGTGGGGGAAATTACAAGGTTTTATTAATTACGCCTTTATTAATAAGGATGGTATCGACACCTTCTCATTTCCCTCGTCAATCAGTAGAGCACAGCAATATAAGCAGTTTGGAAATTCTGTATCAATACCCGTTATTGAGTCTATGGCGCTGTATATTGCTGAGGTTCTAAACTCTAATATGAAGTGACCCCTTATATTTTCCATCAACAAACTCAACCCAAGGGCGCATGTCTATGTGGTTTTGAATCATGCTAGTCGGAGTATAGGAACTCATCATTCCTTTGTTTCTCATACTAATCACAGTATCATCAATAATATTTTCAGCCGCGCTGATAACATCATACTCTTTCCACGTTTTAAAATCTAAAGGATCTTGCATTTTATATAATCCATTAGCTGGGAACTCACTATCACCTCTAGCTGAACCCTTAAAGAGGAAGTAGGCCAATAGCTTCACCATAACATCTCGGTCTTGAGCGAAAACACTACCTAAAAATTTAACATCTTCTTTAATTTCTCCCCTTAGTCTCTTT
>JALUNK010000150.1 GCA_027055255.1 Ghiorsea sp. | reverse complement strand
AATCGAAGTAGAGCATGCAGGCGTATTTTTCTTTCACAAGATTCCAGAAGAGCATGTGCCATTGCTGCTGAATGTGGATTGCCCAACGATTGTTTTCCCATACACACGCCAAATCATTAGCCAATTAAGCGTGGATGGTGGTTTTATGCCGTTTACCTTAGAGCCTGTGAACTTTGGCGCTTTGTATCAAAGTAAACTTGATGCAGCCAAAGCTAAAGAGGGCTCAACCGTACAATAAACTCAACACCAAAGGGCTTACATATCCTTTTTATATACAAGCTCTGCGCCATGCTTGATATATAAATCTGTAAGCTCTTTGGTCATTGAGCCATAAAAAGCGAAGTAGTAGGGGTAGTCGTAGTCCTTATCTTTGATATTTGGGTTTGCCCCTGCTTCCAATAAAATGCGAATGGCATCAATGTCTTTTTCACACAAATGAAGTGGGGTGGATAACCAATCATTTTGCAGCATCAAATCGGCACCTTGGGCGATAAGGAAACGCATGGTGTCGTATTGCTGATGTTTGGTTGCCAAGTGTAGGGACGTATTCAGCTTTGCATCTTGTGCGTTGATATCAAAGCCATCGCTCAACATCTGCTTTAATGTATCCATATCCCCAGCCTTTGCGGCTTCAAACCATGCTTCATGATCACTCATTGTTACCCTCCATTACCATAGCTCTTCAAAGCGGAAAGTTTAACATGAGATTCTTAACTTGTGATATTTTTCCATATAAATTTATAAAAATATAACCTAAGCTTTGCCATGGGGTAACACTTTTTGGAGGAGTCATGGGAGACTTGTTTACACAAACATATTACGGGAACACCGTACAAGAATGGGCAATATCAGCCGTGGTTATTATTTTATCCATCGCTGTGGGTAAAATGATATATTGGCTATTTTCCAATGTGGTTCGCCGCATGACAGCCAAAACCGAGACCAAACTTGATGATATTTTGATTGATATGGTTGAAGAGCCGTTGGTAGTGACGCTTATTCTGGCGGGTATTTGGTTTGGTTTAAGCCTTCTCAATCTTCCAGAGTCTTTGGATGTGTTTATTGCCAATGTGATTCAATTCTTGATTGTGATGATGATTGCATGGCTAATCGTGCGTTTATTGGATGCCATTTTTGAAAATATTCTTATCCCGCTTTCAGATAAAACCGAAGGCGATTTGGATGACCAACTGCTGCCTATTCTTAGAAAAGGTACACGTATTGCAGTGTGGACCATGGCTGCAATTATTGGCTTAAACAATGCGGGTTATGATGTGGCGGCACTGATTGCAGGGCTGGGTATTGGTGGCTTGGCGCTTGCCATGGCTGCTAAAGATACGGTGTCCAACGTGTTTGGTGGGTTTACCATTTTCACAGATAAACCTTTCACCATCAATGATAGGGTTAAAATTTCAGGCTTTGATGGCACGATTAAAGAAATCGGTGTGCGCAGTACCCGTTTGGTCACGCTTGAAGGGCGCACGGTTACCATTCCTAATGCGACATTTTCAGATACGCCGATTGAAAATGTAAGTTGGGAGCCATCAAGGAAAATCAAACTGGTTTTGGGTTTAACCTATGATACCACGCCTGAAAACATGAAAAAAGCCATGGATATATTGCATGATATTGCGCAAAACCAAGAAGGTTTGGAAGATAAGCGTACAGTATTCTTCTCAGGCTTTGGCGATTCTGCCATGGAAATTACATTTATTTATTATATCTCTAAAGGCGCAAGCATTGCGGGTGTACAAAACGATATCAATATGGCGATACTCACGCGCTTTAATGCTGAAGGTCTTGAGTTTGCCTTCCCATCGCAAACGCTTTATCACGTGCAAACTGGTGAAACATCGTGAGTGCCATTGAAGTGTTGATTGGTGGTGCTGATGGCAAGCAAGTGTCTTTGGACGCAGCTATGGCCAACCGCCACGGCTTGATTGCAGGGGCAACGGGCACAGGCAAAACTATTACCCTACAAACGCTTGCTGAAAGCTTTTCACGCATTGGTGTGCCGGTGTTTATGGCAGATGTGAAAGGTGACTTATCTGGTATTTCGCAAGCTGGGAAGCCGCATAAAGA
>JALUNK010000149.1 GCA_027055255.1 Ghiorsea sp. | reverse complement strand
GGCGGAACAGTGCTTGTTCCTGAAAATGAGATTTATGTGGTCAGGCTAAAGCTTGCAAGTGCAGACATGATTCCAAGTAATGGTGAAGGGTTTGAACTTTTTGATCGCAGTAATGAGTTTGGTATTAGTGATTTCACACAGAAAATTAATTTACAACGTGCCATGCAAGTTGAATTATCAAGAACGATTGAAGTGCTACCCATGGTATCTGCGGCAAGAGTCCATTTGGTATTACCCAAAGAATCAGCATTTGCTGAGCGGGAGCGCAAAGCTTCTGCATCGGTGATGTTAAAGTTGATGGGCAATAAAAAATTATCTCAACAAACGGTTGCTGCTATTCAAAATTTGGTGGCATCGGCTGTTCCTGAATTACAAAGTGAAGCTGTTACGCTTGTTGATTCATCAGGTAATATGCTTTCATCTGCTGAAGGGAATCAGCCTTCGGGTGAAGGGCAAAGTATGATGGATTATCAAAACAAGCTAGAGAAGGGTTATGAAGTAAGGTTAACCAGTATGCTCGAGCAGGTGGTTGGTGCAGGACAAGCTGTAGTTCGGGTGACCGCAATGATTAACCGTGAACACATTGAGAGTAGTGCAAATATTTATAACCCAGATGAGCAGGTTTTAAGAAGTTCAAAAAGCATTGATGAACAAAGAAAAGCTGTGGATTCATTGCCCATGGGGGTGCCTGGCATGGCATCCAACAACCCTGAAAGTGTTGTTAATGCTGATGGTTCACTTGCTTCCCAGCAAGCACCTTCAGAGCAGGCTACACGTAATGAAAATGTGATGAATTATGAAATCAGCAGTAAAACAGAGCATAGAATTATCCCCTTTGGAACTTTAGAAAAGTTATCCATTGCCGTTATTGTTGGTGAACTGCAAACAGTTAACGATGCAGGTGAAGTCAGCTATGCACCACGCTCACCTGAAAATTTAAAAGCATTACAAAGCTTAGTTACGAATGCCATAGGCTTGAATGAAGATAGGGGTGACACCATTGACGTTCAAAGTATGCCTTTGCTTGATATATCAGGCTCTTCAGATGTGGCAATGGATGAGCTGAGTGATACAGCTATGTATTTTGAACTGGCTCGTTATGGCATGGCAGCTTTGGCTTTGCTCCTTGTTGCTTGGTTTATTATGCGTCCAATAGCCAAACATATGCTGACGATTGAAGAACGTGAACCCGATGCACTACCATTGGATCTGCAAGGTTTTACTTCGGGGGCGATTGAATCCGAACATGTTCAACAAATGAATCAAGCGAGAAAGGCCGTGCTAAGTAACCCAGACCGGGCAAGTCGTGTGGTCAATGAGTGGGTGAGCTCTGTATGAGTGAGCTGGTTGATGTTAGCAAAATGAAGGGTGAAGATAAGGCTGCGATTTTACTGTATGCCTTAGGGCCTGAGGCAGCTACCCCGATTATTCGTGGCTTAGAAGATGAAACTTTAGCACGAATAAGTAAAAAAATGTCAGAATTGGGACGTATTAATACAGATCTTTTGCAAGCCGTACTTGATGATTATTTGACCATGCATGAATCGAGCGACCCCTTGCTGTATAGTTCACAAAAAGATGTGATGCATCTGTTAGAACATGCTGTTGACCAAGAAAAAGCGCAGGAAATCATTGAGTATTTAGAGAAGCCCAAGCAATTTACAATTTGGGAAAAGTTATCACGGCTTAATCCCACGATGATTTTATCCTATATTGAATCTGAACATCCGCAAACGATTGCACTTATCCTAGGTAAAATCGATTCCAGTGTAGCAAGTCAGGTCATTTCAAAATTGCCTGAAGATATACAAATGTCTGTGTTGGTTCGTATGTCTAAAATTGAAAGCGTTCCTGAAGAGTTAGTCCAAGATATAGAAGAGATATTAGAGCGAGAAATGGCTGAGGCAACGGGAAGTTCAGGTATGAGCTTTGATGGCATGGTAAGCCTAGTCGAGATTTTGAAAACATTAGATAAAGATGTATCCAGTGCAATTTTGGAGAGGCTGGAAAGTAAAGATGAAGATTTATTTTCGCAAGTGGATAAATTATTACTTGTGTTTGAAGACTTGTTAGACTTATCTGACAAAGATATACAAACTATTTTGA
>JALUNK010000148.1 GCA_027055255.1 Ghiorsea sp. | reverse complement strand
CGCTTGTCATGTATTGTGCGCCTTATTCCATATTGAAGGTAGGGTTATGAATAGTTACGGATTTGAAGATACAACATACAAAGCGGTGGGTAGTTATGATGGTTTAGTGAAACTGGTGGATGATTTTTATGATGCCATGGAAACCTTGCCTGAAGCTAAACGCATTCGAGATATGCACCCTGATGATTTGGAAGTAACAAAAGATAAGCTGGTTTACTTTTTATCAGGCTGGATGGGTGGGCCGCGTATTTATCCTGAAAAGTATGGTAGAGGTTTAAGTTTACCCATGGCGCACCAACATTTGAAAATTACAGCCGAAGATGCGCAAGCATGGTTAACATGCATGCAAGCTGCTTTGGATAAGTCGAATTACCCGCAAGATTTAAAAGATTATTTGATGGAGCAGTTAGCATTCCCTGCCAATAGGATTAATCAAGTGAGTCAAATGCAACATGGGCATACAACGTAAGAGTCAAAAGCTATCGCACCTGCCTATAAATAGTATTTCTTGGCTTATTGTCTAGGTGTTAAAGCCTTCATCTCTTTGTTTTATAAAACTTATTAATTGTTGAGCGCCTTGAGTACTGTTTCAGGCTCTTTGCCGACCACATGAAGCAATACACGGGCAGGGCCTTGGGGTGTGCGGTCGCCACGTTCCCAATGACGGAGAGTACTAACGCTGATGCCAAATGCAGAGGCAAACTCATTTTGAGTCATGCCCACATTAGCTCGGATATTTTTCACATCAATGGGTGAAAACTTATGCACTACTGCTTTGTTTGGTTTATCTTTTGAAAAAGCTATTGCTTCGTTCATCCCTTGTTTGATGCTATCAAATGCACTGCTCATATCAGCCTCCATAGCTTTGTCTTAGCAAAGCGGTTAATTTAGCAAGTTCATTGCGTTCGGCTTTGGCTAAGTTAGCCTTTTCACCTTTGCCAAATAATGTTAATAAAAACAGCGGCATGGATGCATTATGCATATAGTAAATGACGCGAACACCACCGCTTTTTCCTTTACCATGTGCAGACCATCGTAGTTTGCGAATGCCACCCGTGCCTTGGATTAAATCTCCAGCCGCTGGGTGGGCAGCTAAGTAGTTTACGATACTAACTCTTTCATCTGAACTAAGTAATTTGTTAGCCTTTTTCAGAAAGGCTGACAATTCCACAACGGTTTGCATCAAGCAAAGGTAATCCAATGGATTACTTTTGTCAAAATATATCATAGAAAAGCTTGATAATTAAAGATTTTTAACAATTTTATTATATCAATTTCTTAGGTGCTCGCTATATTGCGGCGTATTAGTCTGTTGTGCGCATGTGAAATAGTGATATAAACTCTTAATCCTGGTCTTCACGTCAACACACGATTTATCACGCGAAAGCGGATGGAGAATGTGGCGTACACGTGGAGATACAGCTTAGCTTCAATGCGCGTATCCCCTTGAATAAACAAGAATGATGGTGTGTTGGTTTGTTATCAAACTAGCGGTTTCCTTATTGATGTTGTGTTCAAGCGGGTCAACCTGTGTTTCCTAGAAGATAATTTATATATACTAGAGAAACAAAAGAAAAAATGACAGATACTACAGAAAACACACCAGAAACACCTTCGGAACTTACCTTTAATGATTTGAATTTAAGCCAAGATGTGCTTAAAGGCTTAGAGAAGGTGGGTTATGAAAAACCATCGCCGATTCAAGCAGAAATTATTCCACATGTGATTGAGGGCAGAGATGTGCTTGGTCAGGCGCAAACAGGTACAGGTAAAACCGCAGCATTTGCACTTCCAGTGTTGTCTAAAATTGATTTGAGCCAGAAGAACCCACAAGTATTGGTGTTAGCACCAACGCGTGAGCTTGCGATTCAGGTTGCTGAAGCATTCCAAAAATATGCTTCACATATGAAAGGCTTTCATGTGTTGCCGATTTATGGTGGTTCAAGTTATGATGGACAATTGAAGCAATTAAGACGCGGTGTACATGTTGTTGTTGGTACACCAGGGCGTGTGATGGATCATATGCGTCGCAAAACCTTGAAGTTGGATAACCTCAAAACATTGATTCTTGATGAAGCTGATGAAATGTTGCGTATGGGTTTTATTGATGATGTAGA
>JALUNK010000147.1 GCA_027055255.1 Ghiorsea sp. | reverse complement strand
GCATAAAGTTTCATGCTGAGTCGCCAGTATTTGGCTTGCTGCATCAAATTACTATCACCTTCTTCTAGGGCTGACAGTCGCAGTTCATGCCTTAAGCTCAGGTCAGATAATGCCAATCTATCCTGCAGCTTTTTCCCCTCACTTTTACTCACAGATTTACTCACATTTTCAATCCAGCGTATACCCATTTCCACATCATGACGCTGTCGCCATGCTTCCCACAAAAACTGTTCTCCGTGTTCTTTGTAAAAATTTTCATCAGCCAACATAATATCTGGCAATAAACTATGATGTTCGGGTTTAACCTGCTGTAGAAACAGCGTTGCTTGTGCTAAAGAATCAGCAGTATCCTGCGTTTGGATGAGTTGTGTAATACGGAGAATGTGTGCATGAGTACAGCTTGGTGACAGCTTCAAAGCTTCAATGACCAAGCTTTCTGCTAATGCAACATCACCATCGTCCCAAGCATTTTTTGCCATCTCAGACTTAAGATAGGCTCGATGTTCGTGATAAGACTGCTGTTCCACCTGTTCAAGGCGGCTAACCAGCCATTCAGCTTCATCCCATTCATGACTTTGCTCTCTAATCCGCAAGCAGGCATACAGTGATGGTAGATGGTCTGTTTGTACTGCCAGAGCTTTAGCATAATGTTTCAATGCGCGATCCAGTAAACCACCTGCCTGAAAATCACGACCTAACGCGACATAAGCTTGGAAATGTAATTCAGAAGAAACGTCAGGGCGTGCTAAAATATTTTGATGAATACGAACCGCGCGACCATATTCACCTTGAGAACGAAACATTTCACCCAATGCCATATAAACTTCAGCGGATTCAGAACGAATCTTTGCCACATGCACCATTTCCTGAAGCGCTCGGTCAGGTTTATCAGATAAAAGAAAATTAATACCACGCAACAAAGGGCTAACACGTACATCTTCCGGAGGTTCTTCTGACTCTTGCTCGGGAAAGTCTTCTCTATTCTTCCAAATTAAAGCAACGGCAATCAAAACTGCCACAACCATGAGCGCAATGATAAAACTGCTCATAAATCATCTTGCAGAGGAATCGTTCTTAAATTTTCGACTTCTTTATGCAGTGTTGCATTCTCTTTTCTAAGATATTTAATTTCTTTCTTATGCTTTCTTCTAGAAAAACTTAGCGCTAACACTCCACCTGCAAAACCAAAGAAGAAGGCAGTGAACATAGGAATAAACAAAGGCGCATCATCTGTTTTTAAACCTAAAAAAGCCAAATGAACAGGCATTGTATTCGCTAACGCAAACGTTGTCGCAAACACAGCAAGTATGATACTTACAGTAAGACTAAGCCAATTCATAATGTAATTAGGTTAAAGGGTAAATTATTTGTCAACGCGTTCGCGAAGCTCTTTACCTGGTTTAAAATGAGGTACTACTTTGGCAGGAACGAATACAGATTCACCTGTTTTTGGATTACGCCCTGTACGAGAATCACGTTTCTTAATGCTAAAGCTGCCAAACCCTCGTAATTCGACGCGGCCACCATCTGCCAGTTCCTCAGAAATTGCTGAGAATACTGTGCTTACAACCACTTCTGCCTCGCGGCGTGTTATATCACCATTTGCAGCAGCCACTGCATCGATCAGTTCAGATTTTGTCATGCCTTCCACTCCTATTTACTCAAGAACACCAAGAAAAGTAGCCCAAACAAGCAAGCAACGCAAGATTGTTCCACTTTATTGCTTATCTAAAAACTTACGCTGCAACTCCAACGCCAACGCTGATGGTGCTTCATCCGCCTTATTTTGTTTTGCATAATCTCGAATCGAATCACGCTCTTCATCGCGTAATAGCTGACGAACAGACAGTTCTACACGCTCACGTTTTCTGTCAATATTAGTAACTTTCGCTTCAACGTCATCACCGACTTTCAAAGCAGCTTGCTCTCGAGGCACTTCACGTTGAGCTAAGCGCGCTACAATGCCATCAGCAACTTCAATCAAGTAAGCATTGGGAAGAACTTCTACAACCTTACCATTGACTGCCGCACCTTTTTTAGAACCTGTAATAAAGGTTTCAAACGGGTTTGCTGTCAATTGTTTGATACCTAATGCAATCCGACCACGCTCAACATCAACACCTATCACTGCGCATTCAACGTCTTGACCTTTTGTGTAATCTTGGATGACATCATCGCCTTTTTTATCCCAAGAGAGGTTACCAATATGTACCAGACCATCCAGTTCTTCGGTTAAACCCACGAAGAAACCAAAATCGCTGATATTTTTAATTTTACCTGTCACTTTTGAGCCTGCAGGGTGATCAGCCATCCAAACTTGCCAAGGGTTCTCACGAACTTCTTTCAGGCTCAAGCGTAAGCGACGCTGCTCTGAATCAAAATCAATAACCGCTACATCAACCACATCGCCTTCAGCCAATACTTTTGACGGCTCAATATCTTTACGCGTCCAACTCATTTCTGAACGGTGAACCAAACCATCTACGCCAGGCTCAAGTTCGACGATAGCGCCAACTTTAATCAGTTTGCGTACAGTGCCCGTCACCTTCATACCAGGCTCATAAGTTTCAGAAACTTTAGTCCAAGGATCCTCAATCAAGTTTTTCATAGAGATTGAAATTTTACCAGTTTCTACATCAAGCTTAATAATTTCCGCTGTAATGTTTTGCCCTACTGCAAGAATCTCAGCTGGGTTGTCAATATGTTTCCAAGCAATATCAGACACATGCAACAAAGCATCCAAACCACCCAAGTCCACAAATGCACCAAAGTTAGTCAGGCGTTTCACTGTCCCTTCAACTTTACTTCCGAGTTCATTCGCGGCCAAAAACTCACTGCGCAACTCTGCTTCTTTGACTGCCAAAGGCTGCTTGCGAGACACCACGATATTATCAGGGCGTTGCTGAACCTCAATAATAGCAAAATCAAACGTATTGTTCAGAAGTTCGCCTGCATTCACAAAACCTGTATCTGCTTCTGAACGGGGAAGAAATGCTTCAAACCCACCCAAATCTACACGAAACCCACCTTTCACTTCTTTGCTTACATTTCCTGAAATAAGTTCACCTGCTTCTTTAGCAGCCAACACTTTTTCCATCACTTCGCGTCGCTTGCCCTGCAACACAGAAAGCTCAACACCTTGGCGTCCTTTACCCACCATTAAGGCTGATATTTCATCACCAATAGCAGGTATTGCTTCGCCAATATCTGCAAACTCTGATGCTTTAATCACACCTTCACTGTTACCCTTCAAGTCCACTGTGACCACATCATTAGCAATAGCGACAACCACACCTGTCACATATTCACCACGCGCAAGCTTGGGTTGCTCCTCTAGTGAAGCTGCAAAAAGGTCTGCAAATGATTCTTCTTCATTGCTTACAGCCTCTATTTTCTCAGCTACCTCAACGGGCTCAGTAGATTGAACGTCTTGTTCAATAGTATCATCAGGTTTGGTTTCAGTGTTCATGTTTATCTCACTCATTTTTTATTAATCAATTTTCTTCGTTCTAAAACGTTTAAAACTCTTTCAACAACATCATCCATACACATGGTTGTTGAATCAATATGAATCGCATCCACTGCTTTTTTGAGCGGAGCACAATCCCTACCTGTATCTCTTGCATCACGCGCTTTCAAATCTGCCGCAATGTTATCCAAATCAGCTTCTTCGCCTTTGGCTTTAAGTTGACTCCAACGTCTTCTCGCTCGCTCTCGCTGCGATGCAGTAAGGAAAAACTTCCCTTGCGCATCCGGCAAAACAACCGTACCAATATCGCGTCCATCCATCACACAACCGAGCTTGGCAATGTCACGCTGCACACCAAGCAAAGCCTCGCGAACTTTAGGCATAGCAGCCACCTTAGATGCGCGAGAGCCTGCACTCTCACTACGCAACAACGAAGTGCAATCCTTTTCCTCATCACCTTCTACAAATACGATGCCTTTAGCCTGCCAATCCATTGCCGCCACAGCAGCATCAAGCATGGATAGAACAGCATTCTCATCCGCTAAAGTCACACCATTCTCTTCTGCTCGCCAACCAATATACCGATATAACAAGCCCGTATCCAATACAGGAAGTGCTAGTTCTTTGCCAATCATGGCTGCAATCGTGCCCTTACCAGAACCCGATGGGCCATCAATGGCAATTTGTAACCCTTCAGATACTTGCCAAGAACTCATATCAATTTTCCCAATGCACATTCATACCAATGCTCTGTGCCAAATCTACAAAGCTTGGGAATGATGTGGCAATCGCTGCTGCATTTTCAATATGGATTTCAACATCCATTCTTTGTGCAGCCACAGCCATGGCCATCGCAATACGGTGGTCGCCATGGGCATCCACAGTTACTCCACCTTTTAAACATGATTGCCCTTGAATCACCGCACCATCTTCTTTTTCTTCAATGTTTGCACCACAAGCTTTTAATGCCGTTGCCATGGTTGCAATACGATCGGATTCTTTCACACGCAATTCTTCGGCTTCATTTAAAATGAACTCACCATCGGATAATGCAGCAGCCACAAATAGCACAGGAAATTCATCAATAGCATCTGGAATATCATTGGGATTCACTGTCATGCCATGAAGTGTAGTCGATTTTACACGAATATCTGCCACAGGCTCTGCACCCACCATATTTTCAGCTTCCAGTGTTAAATCGGCCTGCATATCTGCCATCACTCTGCACCAGCCATCACGCCTTGGATTGATGCCAATACTATTTAAAACAATATCAGAGCCTTCAACAATGGATGCTGCTACAGCAAAAAATGTGGCTGAAGATGGGTCTGCAGGAATTTGCACCACATCTTTGGGCGCAGTCAACTTGCCGCAGGGTTTTAAGCGCGATGTGAAAGCATCCACACGCTCAACATCTTGCCCGAATAAAGGCAACATTCTTTCGGTATGGTCACGGGTGGCTTTAGGCTCAGTCACCGATGTATCGCCTTCAGCAAACAAACCTGCAAGCAATACACATGATTTCACTTGTGCTGATGCCACAGGTGATACGAAATCCATACCTTTAAGCTTACCACCCCTAATCGATAGTGGCATTTTATTGCCACCTTCTCGCCCGTCCACTTTTGCACCCATAGCGCGTACAGGGTCTGCTACTCGGCTCATGGGACGAGAATGCAAGGAAGCATCACCCACCATCACACTATGAAAATCTTGCCCTGCCAGAATACCCGTAATCAAACGCGCTGCCGTACCTGAATTGCCTGCATCCAATACATTCTCTGGCTCTTTCAAACCATATAGTCCAACGCCCTGCACTTCCAAAGCTGTCTTATCTTTGTTCAGCCACGTGACCTTTGCACCCATAGCTTCAAACATAGCTGCTGTCGCAAAATTATCATCGCCAGGTAAAAAACCTTCAATTTTGGTCACACCTTCTGCCAATGCACCCAACATGATTGAGCGATGTGACATGGATTTATCACCCGGTACGCTAACATTACCTTGAAGTGGTCCTTTTGCAGGCCCTGCAATCAGTGTGCCGCCAATATTCATGACTTATCCTTCTGCTGCGCTTGTTTTCTATCCGCCAACCAAGTATCTCTGGCATCTTTGGCTGAAGAAAACAATGCTGTTAACTTATCTTTATCTTGATTTTTCAAAGCAGATTTGATGTGTTGCAGTTCATCCACCAGCTTATCCACCTGTGATTCCAGTGCATCCCGGTTCGCCAATGCAATGTCACGCCACATTTCAGGCGATGATGAAGCAATGCGCGTAAAATCTTTAAACCCACCTGCAGCAAATGATAACGGGTCAAAATCATCTGTTTTTTGCTTATTCACGGCATTCACCAAAGCAAAAGCTGCCAAATGTGGCAAATGGCTGACGGCTGCCAACAACTCATCATGCTCTGCTGCAGGAATCAATAATACTCTTGCGCCAGCGTCTTGCCACATGGCTTTGATGGCTGTCAAAGCATCTGTATTCACATCATCTTGCGGCGTAATCATGCAAAGATGGTCTTGGTATAATGTACTAAAAGCAGCATCTGCACCTGATTGTTCTGTGCCTGCCAAAGGGTGAGCTGCGATAAAGGATACATGTTCTGGCAAACATAATGCTGCTTCAATGGCATGTTGCTTGGTACTGCCTGCATCGGTGACAATCGCACCTCGTTTTAACGCTGGTGCAATGGTTTTCAACACCTGCTCATAAGCACCCATAGGCACAGCAATCAACACTACATCAGCATCCTGAACGGCCTCAGCGAGTGACGTTGTCCACGTATCCACAATGCCTAAATCTTGCGCACGCTTCAAGTTAGCTTCACTGCGCCCTGCACCAATGACTGTGCCTACAGCACCTTTTTCTTTCAGCGCTAAGGCTAAAGAACCACCAATTAAACCGACACCAATGACTGTAAGCGTTTGAATCATGACAGCACCTTATGCAAAGCTGCCAAAAATGCATCATTTTCTGCTTCACTGCCCACAGACACCCTTAATATATCTGCCATACCATAAGGCGCTAGCGGACGAACAATTACTCCTTGCTGCTCCAAATTTTGCGCCAAAGTTGTCGCAGCTTCATGCCTTAAAAGCACAAAATTGGCAAAGCTATGCGCAGCCAATAATCCCAAACCCTGCAAAGCTGCTTCTAGCCTGCTGCGTTCTTGTTTGCATTGTGCGACCTTATCCAATACCCAAACCTCATCATGTAAAGCGGCAAGCGCTGCTGCTTGCGCCAAGCTGTTTACATTAAAAGGTTCTCGAAAACGATTGACCACTGCCAACAAATCAGGGTTTGCCACGACATAACCCACCCTGCAACCTGCAAGCCCGTAAGCTTTAGAAAACGTGCGCGAAACGATTAAACCATCATGTTTTAAAGCATGAATACTGTCATCCACCTCACCCATCACATATTCATAATAAGCTTCATCCAAAATCACCACAATATGAGATGGCAACTTATTCAAAAATGATTGCAGTTCGGTCGTTGATAAAAGCGAGCCCGTAGGATTATTCGGGTTGGCAATGCATATCACTTTGGTTATGTCGGTGACAGCAGCTAGCATAGCATTTAAATCATGACCAAAACCATCATGTTCAGGCACAGCAATACCCTTTGCCCCTGCCGCTATGGTCGCCAGCGCATAAACAATAAAACCACGCTGGCTATAAATCACCTCATCACCCACACCTGAAAAACTACGAATAACAAGCTCCAGCACTTCATTGGAGCCATTGCCAATCAATAGCTGCTCAGTTTGAATCTTATGTTTGGCAGCCAAGGCTTGCTTGAGTTCAAAGCAATCGCCATCGGGATAGCGGCATATTTCACCCGCTATTTGTTTGATAGCTTCTAAAGCTTTGGGCGGCGCACCATAAGGATTTTCGTTGGATGCAAGCTTCACCGTGCTGGCTTGTTGCTTAGCAATCTCTGATTCAGAGAAACCCTGCTCACGCAGCATTTGCGCAATGGGTTTGCCTGGAATGTAAGGATGTAGCTGCTCAGACTGTGAAACAGCCTGTTTAAGCCAGTTCACACCCATTCAAAGCTTCCGCGACACAGGACATGAGCCCAACACTTTAAGCATTACCCCATCTTGAGCTTGAATCTCAGTAATGGCTGCTGCCACATCTGCATCATCCCTATGACCAAGCACATCAATGAAAAATACATATTCCCATGCTTTTTTGCGTGATGGACGAGATTCGATACGTGTTAGCCCGATATTGCGGCTGGCAAAAGACTGAATCAACTTATGCAATGCGCCCGGTTCATCTTTGGTCGAAATCACCAATGCTGTTTTATCTTCACCCGATGCTGGAGAATCATGCTGACCAATTACATAAAAGCGGGTCATATTATCATGGTGGTCTTCGATATTACGCTCTAACAATGGGATTTCTGTGTAGTCCACAATCGTATATGGACCCACCACTGCAGCATGCTTCCAATCCAAACCAGAACCTTCACCCAAACGGGCTTCTTCAATCATTTTCGCAGCGTGTACTGTGGATGATGCTTCCATCAAAGTCGCGTTCGGTAAATGTTCTTGCAACCAATCATGGCATTGTGCCAAAGGTTGCGGGTGTGAAATGACCAATTTGATATCTTCCAATTTATCCGCATGGCTGAATAAATGGTGATGAATCGATAGCTGCACTTCCGCACAGATAAAAGTCTCACGGTCAAAATCCGCAAACAAATCAAGCGTATGGGTTACCGCCCCTGCAAAGGCATTTTCTACAGGCACAAGCCCATAAGTCGCCCGACCTGATTCAACGGCATCGAACACCAAAGCAAGGTTTGCACAGGCCATATAAGTGACTGATGAGCCAAATTGTCTTGTTGCCGCAGTATGCGTAAATGTGCCTTCAGGACCAAGGTAGGCAATGGTCATGGGATGCTCTAAAGCAAGGCATGCCCCAATAATTTCTCTAAAAATACCATGAATCGCTTCATCTGGAATACGTGTGCTATGTGCTTTATCAGCATCCTCGCCATTTTTATCCAATAAACGGCGAATAA
>JALUNK010000146.1 GCA_027055255.1 Ghiorsea sp. | reverse complement strand
CATACTCAGGGTCATCTTTGAGCAAATACCCATATTCTTTGATTTCTAAAGCGCATGCGCTTGCCGTGGATAAAATCGCTTCTACGCCCAACTCCACATAAGGAAACCATAAATCAATGTTCAAACGTACACGATTTAAACCCGCTTCTTTCGCGTTCAAATGATTTTCAACCGCACCACAACATTGCGCTTGCAATAGTCTGAGCGTTTGAATGCCCAATTTGTCCAAAACATATGCTGCTGCCACATCAATTTCAGGCGACATGGATGGCTGTACACATCCTTCAATCAACAATACTTTTCGCAAATGCTCTTGCTGCGGGAAACGGGCTACTTTTTTTGCTTGAGGTATCTTTTTCTTAAGTGCTGATGGCAAAACAGGGCGAAACATCCTACCTAAACCCAGCAATGTGCCAAACAAGGTACGGCTGGGTAATACTTTGACCAGCACACTGCGCATGAAACGTTGCTTAAATGGACGCTTCACCTTTTCTTCCACCATGGCTTTGCCAATCTCAGCCAAATGCGCGAACTCCACACCTGATGGGCATGTGGTTTCGCATGCCCTGCATGTTAAACAAGTATCCAAATGCTGTTGTGTGGTTTGCGTGACCTCGCCACCTTCTAACATATCCTTAATAAGGTAAATCCTACCTCTAGGGCCATCCAGCTCATCCCCCAGCTCTTGATAGGTTGGGCAAGTCGCCGTGCAAAAACCACAATGCACACAAGAGCGTAATATATCATTGGCTTCTTTGCCTTGGGGCGTATCTAAAATAGCTAGTGGGATATTGGTTTGCATTACAAATCCTTATACATGCGGCCAGGGTTCAGCAAACCCTTGGGGTCAAAGCTGTGTTTTAACTGCTTGTGCAATGCCATCAATGCAGGCGCAAGCGGCGGAAATACTTCTGCTTCTCTATCCCCGCCACGCAACAACTTGGCATGGCCACCCAACTTTTGCGCATAGGATTGCACTACTGCAAAATCCACATCGGATTTCAACCATCGCTGCGCACCACCCCAGCCGACAAACCAATCATGTTCGGTTGTGCCTGCCAACGGCTCAAATGCTGCTGCAGGCGGTACAGACAAACGATATAAAGGCGCATCGGATTGAAAGAAATCCAACTGATGCTCCCTTAAATCTTTCCAGAAAGCTTTACCATCTTCATAAATACTGCCACCAATATCGCGCATACTTCGTTCAACTGCCGATGGTGTGCCGCAAATACGAAAATAAACCAGATTACCATCTGCGCACATAGCAGTGACAGGTAAAGGTGTGCCTGCCCAATGATTCATCAACTTAATGGCTTGTTTAAAACCTGCATCAATCACCACGGTTTGCTCTGCCAAACGGTGTGGTAAAATTTTGAGCGATACATCCAACAACACGCCCAATGTACCCATGCTTCCCGCCATCAAACGAGACACATCAAAACCCGCAACATTTTTCATCACCTCGCCACCAAAGCGCAACTTCTCACCTTTGCCATTGAGCATGGTGCAGCCCAACATAAAATCTCGACATGAACCCGCGTACGGCCTGCGCGGCCCTGAAAAATTGCAGGCGACCGTGCCGCCTATGGTTGCATCTTCACCAAAGTATGGCGGGTCAAAAGGCAGCCTTTGCCCATGTTTATCCAATGCACCCGCTATCTCTGATAATTTGGTGCCTGCCCGAACCGTTATCACCAACTCACTGGGCATATCATTCACAATGCCGCTATGCCCACTTACATACAACGGTTCACCTTGCGGCTCACGCCCATACCACGCTTTGCTATTGCCACCGATAATGTTTAAAGGCGTATCATTCTCATAAGCTTGCATAACTTGCTGCTGTAGTTTTTCCGATATATCAGCCATTAAAATCTATCCAATTCAGGGTGAGGTAGCTCTCCATTGTGCACATGCATGCGACCTAATTCTGCGCAGCGGTGCAATGTTGGCACTGCCTTACCCGGGTTGAGTAAACGCTTGTCATCAAATGCATCTTTGATGGCAAAAAACTGCTCTAATTCGGTTTTTCCAAATTGAACACACATAGCATCCAGTTTCTCAACACCAACGCCATGTTCACCCGTAATCGTACCACCCACTTGCACGCACAATTCCAATATCTTTTTGCCAAAGGCTTCCGTTTTCTCAAGCTCACCCGCTTTGTTGGCATCATATAAAATCAAAGGATGCATATTGCCATCACCTGCATGAAATACATTGGCTACAGGCAAACCAAATGCGTCCGACCATGCCGCAATCTGCTTCAACACCTCAGCCAAACGCGCCTTAGGAATCGTACCGTCCATACAATAATAATCAGGTGCCAAACGCCCCACTGCAGGAAATGCAGCCTTTCGTCCTGCCCAAAACTGCAAGCGTTGCTCTTCATTTTGTGAAATACGTGTTTCCACAGCACCCGCACCAGTCAGCACAGCTTCTACTTTCTCGATATAATCATTGACCCCATGCGCTGTGCCATCCACTTCACACAACACAATCGCTGCCACATCCGTGGGGTAACCAACTTGTGCATAAGCTTCCGCGGCTTGAATCGCCAAGCTATCCATCATTTCCAGACCCGCAGGCACAATGCCTGCCGCAATCACATCGCATACGGCTTGCCCAGCTTTTTCAATATCATCAAACATTGCCATACACACTTGAGCCATTTCAGGCTTGGGCAAAAGTTTGACCGTGACTTCAACAATCACCCCCAACAAACCTTCTGAACCATGCAATAATGCCAACACATCATACCCTGCATTATCCAAAGCTTTGCCACCCAGCTCAATCAACTCGCCATCCATAGTTAGAAATTTAAGACCCAGCACATTATGCACCGTCAAACCATATTTGAGGCAGTGAACGCCGCCCGAATTTTCAGCAACATTACCGCCAATGGTGCATGCAATTTGCGATGATGGATCTGGCGCATAATAAAGCCCGTGCTCTACCACCGCTTCAGAAATTGCGAGGTTGCGCACGCCCGGCTGCACCGTTGCAGTTCGATTATCCACATCCACTTCTATGATTTGATTAAATTTAGCCAGCGACAACACCACGGCATCTTTGGTCGGCATAGCACCACCTGCCAAACCAGTGCCTGCGCCACGCGCAATCACAGGCGTGTTGAGTTGTTTGCATAATTGGATAATGGATTGGGCTTGTTCCATGGTTTCAGGCAGAGCAACAGCAAAAGGAAGTCCACGATACACCGACAAACCATCACACTCATAAGGTCGAAGTGCTTCTTCAGAGGTAAGCAGGGCAGATTCAGGTAACAGTTTAGCTAGTGATGATAACAGTTGCGCTGGCACCTTTCCTCCCCAAAGAAAACAATGGAAAGCTTAACAAGCCCTTAGTTATTGTCGATATACATATTGTAGGGTTTTAAAACACAGGCACAAAAAAGGGCAGCCTAAGCCACCCCTTCCCATGCATTGTTGAATCTAACTTAGTATGAATATACCAAAGATGCAGCCAATACTGTATCCGATGCTTTTGTACCCGTTGGTGCTTTTGAGTTGTTAGCAACAGAATAAGAAACCTTGCTTGAAAGATTACCAGCTACTTGATTGGTTAATGCTGTTTCTGATTTGGTCGTATAACCACCATCTGTACTACCTTCAGTGCTCAATGTTTGACTAAATGCTGTAGTATCGCTGATTTTCCAATTAAATACTGTTGAAGCGCGAACAATACTATCTGAGCTTGTTGTTCCAGACACATCTTCAGATTGACGAGCGCCACCACCAACTTCTGCATTCCAGGTCATATCGGCTTCTTTTAAAATATCGAAACCATAACCTACAGTTTCACTCATACGGCTATTGTAACCACCTAACTTATCTTGCTCATAACCATAACGCGCAAAGAAATAACCAGATTCAAATACTTTCCAATCTTCTTGAATTGAAAATGTATATTTTTTTGAAGTGTCTGTACCGTTGTTTTTGGAATTAAGCGCCGCTGCTTCCGCTGTGGTGCGCCATTCATCAGCATCATAGATGCCTTTGCCTTTTAAATTCAACGAACTTGTATCCGTGTTACCACCTGTTTGCACAAAACCAAGCTCTGCATTGCCTTTCCATTCTGCTGCATGGCTTAAGCTGGTACATGCCAATAATGCAACGGTCATTGTTAATAATTTCTTCATTTGTTGCTCCTTTTTCTAATTTGGCGCACTTTAATCAGATGCACCCTTGCGTAAAGGTAATATTTATCACTGTTTGTCATATAAACACAGTTTATTTGTTAATCACTAGCTGCATGTTAACCTTCGTGAATAAAAGATACTCCAGAAGACGGTACTCACCAAGTTTGTTAAAATAAACGAGACTGAAGCGGAACGGGGAAACATGAAAAAGAAAGTAACAGCTGCCACCTTATTGGCAGCGAAGAAAAATAAACAAACACAAGTGTGGCTTACTGCTTATGATGCAGGCGCTGCCCGCATCGCTGAAGAGGCAGGCGTTGATGTGCTACTCGTGGGCGATTCCCTTGGCATGGTCAACCTTGGCTACGATACCACCATTCCCGTTACCACCGATGATATGATATTGCATACTGCTGCCGTGGTTCGCGGTACGACATACGCATGGGTGGTTTGCGACTTACCCTTTGGCACTTATCAACAATCGCCTGAACAAGCCCTACAAACCAGTGCGCATATCCTGCAAACGACTGGCTGCGATGCAGTTAAGCTTGAAGGTGGCAAAGCCATGGCAGAGACCGTGCAATTTTTAAACGAGCGCGGTATCGCTGTGGTTGGACATGTGGGTATGACCCCACAATCAATCAAAAAGTTTGGCAACTTCAAGCAACGCGGCACAACCGACACAGAATACCAAAGCATTTATGAAGATGCTCTATCCATTGCAGATGCGGGCGCTGTTGCCATTGTGCTTGAATGCATACCTGATGACTTGGCTGCTAAAATCACTGCAGATATTGGCATACCCAGCGTAGGCATTGGTGCTGGCAAAGCTTGTGATGCGCAGGTATTAGTCTGGCATGATGTGCTTGGTTTATCCGAACAAGCACCACCTTTCGCAAAAGCCTATGCCAACCTTAGACAAGATGCGGTGTCCGCCATAAGCACTTGGGCGCAAGAAGTTCGAGGCAAAGCATGAAAGTCATCTCATCCATCACTGAGCTACAACATGAATTGGCAAACTTTGATAAAGAGCAAGTCGCTCTAGTCCCTACCATGGGCTGCTTGCATGAAGGGCATATCTCGCTGATTCAAAAAGCTAAACGGCTTGCCGATATCGTGGTGGTCAGTATTTATGTTAACCCCTTACAGTTTGGCGCAAATGAAGATTTAGACAATTATCCCCGCACTCTAGAAGCTGATATTGTCGCTTGCGAAAACGAAGGCGTAGATTTTATCTTTCATCCGCAAAATCTATATCCAGAACATGGCATTCAAGTGGGTTTACATGTTGATAGCCTTAGCCAAGGCTTATGCGGCGCTTCTCGCCAAGGGCATTTCGATGGCGTAGTGACTGTGGTTAATATTCTCTTCAATATCGTGCAACCCCAACTGGCTATCTTTGGCGAAAAAGATTTTCAACAACTGACCATTATCCAACGTATGGCCTCAGACTTACATATGCCTGTTGAGGTGATTGGCGCAGAAACCGTGCGCGAAGAAGATGGACTAGCCAAAAGCAGCCGCAATACCTATTTGAATGCGGAACAGCGCACGCAAGCCAGAGAAATCTCAATAGCATTAAGTTTGATGCAACAAGCAGTAGCAGAAAGTCTATCGCTTGAAGATACTTTGGAAATAGCTTTGGCACACCTTAAGAAATTTGGCATCCAAGCTGAATATCTTGAAATATGTTATACCGACTCCTTGCAACCCGCTCAATCTTTAGATACGGACAAACCGCTGCGGGCATTAATTGCCGCAAAAGTTGGCAGTACACGTTTGATTGATAATATGCCGCTTTGCCCAACAAGTGCCGCAAAGCCTAACCCTGAGGATAATCCATTATGCGCTTAACCATGCTGAAATCCAAACTGCATCGTGCAACAGTCACCCACGCAGAGCTTGATTATGAAGGCTCTTGCGCCATTGATGCTGAGCTGATGCAAGCGGCTGGTATTCTTCCTTTTGAACAGTTGCATATTTATAATGTGACCAATGGTGAACGCTTTACCACCTATGCCATTGTCGCTGATACTGGCTCGCATACCATTGGCGTGAACGGTGCTGCAGCGCATAAAGCCAACGTTGGAGATACCCTAATTATTTGCACCTATGCAGAGCTAGAATCCACTGAGGCAGAAGCTTTTCAGCCTGCTTTGGTTTATCTGCATGAAAGCAATGCCATCAGCCATCACAGCCTTGGAAAACTCGCACAAGATAAACACTGATATTTTTCATGGTCGCCTTATGCTGCTTTTAGTCTAAGCTACGCCCATGTTGACATCATTTTCAGTGTTGCTTGTGGCAACATATTGCGTTGGCGCAATCCCTTTTGGTTTATTGTTTGCCCGCTGGATTACAGGCAAAGACCCCAGAGAACATGGCAGCGGCAATACAGGTGCAACCAATGCATTGCGCACTGGCGGTAAAAAGGTTGGCATACTCACGTTAATTGCAGATGTATTTAAAGGCGTGATTCCTGTTTCTATTGCCATCGTGCTAGAGTTTACTCAGCCGCAAATTATGGGCATCGCACTGGCTGCGTTTTTAGGTCATATCTTTCCCATCTATTTAAAATTCAAAGGTGGCAAAGGTGTGGCCACCATGTTTGGCGTGTTATTGCCTTGGGTTCCACTCACCGCAGTGATTAGTTTTGCGGTATGGTTTGTTGTATTTAAACTCACCCGCTATGTATCACTCGCATCCATTGCAGCAGGTTTTGCTTTGCCTTTGGTTGCAACCTTCTCAGGCGCAAGCACTGCCGCTATTGCGACATGTCTGGTTTTGGGTGGTTTGGTGACCATTCGTCACCATGAAAATGTAACACGCCTTATCCAAGGCACAGAATCTAAGGTTTAGGCAAAGGATTGAATGAGGGTTTGAATATCCTCATCTTTAACATCTTCGGCAATAAAGGCTTCACCAATATCCCGCAACAGAATATAACGAATAAGGCTACCGACATTCTTTTTATCATGCCCCATGGCATCAAGCCATTGCTCAGTTGTAAACTGTGGTACATCTATAGGAAGATCTAAAGCTTGTAAGGCTTGCGTCATTATATCTTCGGTGCCTTTTGGCGCATGACCAAGCTGCTCCGATAGACGTGCAGCCATCACCATACCAATAGCCACAGCCTCACCATGCAAATAACCCGTATAATGCGTCATGGACTCAATAGCATGGCCAAAGGTATGCCCAAGGTTAAGCAATGCTCTTGCACCCTGCTCGGTTTCATCCTGCATGACAATTTCAGCTTTATAACGGCATGACTCAATAATCACACGGCTGATGACTTCAATATCCAATTCATGAAGTTGTTTTGAATGTTGTTCGACATAGGCAAAAAACTCAGCATCCCAAATCGCACCATATTTAATCACTTCCGCTAATCCTGCACGCAACTGATTGGGCGCTAGTGTTTGTAACACATCTGGGTCAATCCACACCAAACGCGGCTGATAAAATGCACCAATCATATTTTTACCATGAGGATGACTGACCGCTGTTTTGCCGCCCACGCTGGAATCCACTTGTGCCAAAACTGTGGTCGGCACTTGTACAAACGGAATACCACGGCGATATGCTGATGCTGCAAAGCCCGCCATATCACCCACAACACCGCCACCGAGCGCCACAATAGGTTCATTGCGTGCCAACTTGTTAGCCATCAAACTGTCTAAAATGTCAGACCATGTGGCTATGGTTTTATACTTCTCACCATCAGGTACAATATGTTGGGAAACTACCCAACCTGCAGCTTCAAGCGATTGTTGTACTGTTTCAATATATAAAGGCGCAACCACATCATTGCAGATAATAAGGCAACGGTTGGCTTGACCAAATAGGTCAGTTAAAGCTTTACCAATTTGGTTTAAGCATCCTTGCTCAATATGAATATCATAAGAGCGGTCATCTAGGTTTACACGGTATTGTTGGATAGCAGTCATGCGGCTTACTCTGACAGAAACGCAGCTATTTTATCCACTGCTTCTTTTGCTGATAACTTTCCTGTATCAATTCGTAAGTCTGTCACCTCTGCATACAAGGGATTACGCTGCCCAGTTAACGCTTTCATTTTCTCAAGCGGGTTCACATCATTGAGTAAGGGTCGATTCGCATCGCCTGAAATGCGCTTAGCCAATACTTCGACATCAGCATCAAGCCAAACGATGATGCCTGATTGCTTCATCATCTCTCGATTAGCCTCGGATAAAATCGCGCCACCACCTGTTGCAATCACTTGTGGCTCGCTTCTTTTCAACACTTCAGCCAGACATTCACCTTCTAACTTGCGAAAGCCTGCTTCACCTGCCGCATTAAAAATATCAGGAATAACTTTGCCTTCTTGCGAAACTATCACTTTATCCAAATCCACAAAAGACAAAGACAATCGGGAAGCTAAAAGCTTCCCGATTGTAGATTTCCCTGAGCCCATCAGCCCAACTAAAGTAATGCTCAAGCTATTGACCAAACGTAGAATCTGGTAATTCTTTAAACTCAATTAATGCATAGGGTAAGACAAACGTAGTCGAGGATCTAGACTCAGTTCCTAGAACAAGAGCCTTCGCTGTAACTTTCGCTTTTATCCAAAAAGCACTGCTTTTTAAGTATGTTAAATCGAAATTTGCTACACCTCTACTATCCGTTACCACCGATACTGGTACGGATCCTGCTGCTGCAAGTGGTGGGTCAAGCAAGCCATTAGCAAAATATGTTATAGGAGCTGAGGCAAGGTCTGGACCTACTCGAATTCCAACTCCACCAGTGCATAGGCTATTCGGAACAACATGGTTTGTATCCTCTCCTAAATCCATGATTAAGTTTTGGTTAATATCCTCATTAGGAAATTCTTTGGTCCAACAAGGCTCAATATATGAAACTACTTGTGTAGCAGTAAGCGCAGTGTAAGTGAACCAGTAACCAGTCCTATAGAATTCAGGCCAAACTTCAAGTGAAATTTTCGTTCCTGGAACGGCTGCTCCACTAGAGTCTGTAACGATAACCGACATCGGCAACTGATATTCGGTAAAGTTAGGCACAACGATTTTATTACCACGGCCGATAAATACTGAACCTGCTGTCGCTCCTACAATAAGGTTCACACTACCCTTCACCAATGCATTACCGACTACTTCAGCAAATACATCAACCCCATTTGCACCAGTACTTAAAGTCCCTGAGGTGAATGTAGTAACTGCAACTCCATTAGCATCCGTAAACGCTAAGACGGGAGAAATACTTGCGCCTTGAGCCACGCCTGGAATTGAAAAGAATATAGGAGCATTGCCAATTGGTTGGTTTAAATTATCCGTAACAGTCGCTGTAATTTGACTCGTGTTTTGTAAATTTACTGTACTTTTTGCAAGCACCCCATTGCTTGTTTGAACTCTCATTTTTGTTGCTGCTGCAACCGTTTCAGAAAATGTAACTCGAGTAAAGTCTTCGGTTGCAGGGTTATTTTGATCATACACTTGTACTGTCGCAGCACCAACAGTTACTGATGTTAACGTAGCCTGAGCAATACCTCCTACAACAGTTTGTGAAATGACGTTAGCTGGAGCAGTAACTGGGCTAGCTCCTGTTAAAGTTCCTACAGTTGTAGCAAACACGACTGTCGTTACACCAGGCGCATTTACCGTTATAACTTTAGAAGTACCAACATTCATTGCATATGGGTCAGTCACTGGTGTCGTTATACCAAATGCCGTACCTGTTGGGGAAATAAGATAGTTTTGTGTCGAAATTGCCCCTGCTGCCGTTACAGTAAGTGTAATGTTACCAGCCGTCGTTCCTACCACATCCACTGATATTTTACCATTTACATCTGTGTTGATTGCAGAAGGTGTCAATGTAGCAACACCTGTTCCTGTTTGTGTCACTGTAACAGGAACATTATATAACGGAGCATTGCTTGCATTTGTAATCGTGACCTGCAAAGTGTCTTTGATAAGACCATCATCTGTTATATTAACATTATTCGCGACTAGTCCAACTGTTGTACCTACAATTTGAATTGGGAACTGCCTGCTTACTACAGGAGAAACATTAGAAAGTGTAGCTGTAACCGTTTCAACACCGTTGAACCCAGTTGTACCTGCTGAAAAGGAAACCTGAACCTTACCTGCCGCATCTGTCACACCTGACGCGGCACTTAATACACCACCTGTAGCACTAAATAAAATCGTTGCGTTAGATACAACCGCATTGCTTGTATCCAAAACAGTTGCTGTAATCGTTGAACTGTCAATGCCATCACTAAGTACCGTAAATGCTGATGCGGATAGGTTCACGCTGGTTGGTGTTGTTGTTGGTGTTGTTGGTGTTGTTGGTGTTGTTGGTGTTGTTGGTGTTGTTGGTGTTGTTGGTGTTGATGTTGGAGTAGTTGATGTTGTATCTGTCGCCGTACCGCAGCTTGAAAGCATGCTTACGATAACAAAAACACTCAATAGTCCTAAACCCTTCATTATACTTTTCATATTCATCACCCTGTTATTCATTATACACCTGCCGCGCCATTCATCACCTTAGGCGTTATAAAAATTAACAATTCTGTTTTATTATCACGAGTCGTTTCAGTTTTAAATAACCACCCTAAAAATGGGATTTCTGAGAAGAAAGGGACTGCACTGCTATCCGAACCTTTATCTCGGGTGTACACGCCACCCACTACAATCGTTTCGCCATTTTTTACATATACATTTGTTGTTACGGCTTTGGTATCAATACCTGAAGTCACACCAAACGCTTTTGGAGAGTCTTTCGTCACCTTGATATCCATAATCACACCACCATCGGCTGTAATTTGCGGTGTTACCTTCAACGTTAATGCAGCTTCTACCAATGTCACGGTCGCAGGATTATTCGCCGTTGCGGGCGTAATAAATGGTATCTGAGCACCTTGAGTAACTGTTGCTGTCTTAAAGTTGCTTGTCACAATACGAGGGTTAGAGATAATTTTTGCCTTACCATCAGCTTGTGCTGCAGAAAGTTCTAAGTCTAGATTAATAGCATTACTAAAAGAGCCCAAACTCAAACCAATAGAGCCACCATTACCTGATGCAGGCAAATCAACAAGGAAACCTCGGCTTGTTGCCGCACTTTGTCCACCCGTGATAATACTGGATGAATTTGCCACTGTCGTACCTGATGCACCAATCGCCACAGAACCAGGGAAATTAGAGGCAGTTTGTCGGTTAACACTTCCACCCCATTTCACACCTATACTATGCGTGAAAGAATCCGACGCTTCTACTATCCTCGCTTCGATTAATACTTGTTGTATGGGTTTATCAATAGCTGCAACAAGTCGTTTGATATTATTGATAGCTTCCAGTGTATCTTTAACAATTAATGTATTGGTTCGTTTATCAATTAAAATACTTCCTCGACTTGACATAAGCCCAGTATTTCCAACTTCTGGCATAGAACCTTTTTTACTTTTACTCGATTTCTTACTTTGATTTTTTGCTGATTCTTCAAGCATAACTTTAATTTCACTAACTTTTGAATAACTCAGCGTAATAAATTCTGTAATCAACGACTCAAGTTGGAGTGAACCTTTGCGTGCTTCAATTTTTGATTCATACTCAGTTCGTAACACTTCTACAGGAGCAACGCGTAATACATTCCCCGTCTGTTCTTTTCCAAGCCCTCTTGCTGATAAAATCAATTCCAGTGCTTGATCCCAAGGTACATCCACAAGACGCATAGTTAGTGTACCCGAAACATCATCAGACATAATGATATTTAAGTCACTCATTTCAGCGATAAGTTTAAGTGCATTGCGTATGTCGATATCTTTAAAGTCGAAGGATACTTTTTCGCCTGTATAACTAAACCGGCCATCACCTTCTTTTTCTCCTCTAGCTGCAAGCGCTATTGACGCAGGCACAAAGCTAAGGCTAAAAACATTACCTTGTTGAAAACTGTTCACCTCAACTTCTTCGCGTGTACGAACAACAACCTTCACATCATCGCCAACTCGGTAGGTATCAATTTGGGCGATTGGTCCAGCAAAAGCCCGTAAATCTTGTGATACTTCTTGACCTTGAGCCAGCTTAGCGTTTGTAATATTAATAACAGTGTTGCCCTTTTCATCATGCACATCTACCACAGGGTTTGATGCATCTGTACGAATCATAACCTTGGCAAGGTTTCCATCAGGTTGGAAGTCCACAGCTTCCACTTGAATTGCATCATCAGCTTTACTAGAAACAGCTCCCAAACGAATAATCATTTGGTCATTTGTTGCTGTGATTTGTTGTGCCATATCGCTTGTAGGTAATAAATCTATAATTAAACGAAGCCTATCGTCAGCCTCTCCAACAGCGAGTGATTTTACATGCTGGCTAGCATACTGAAATCTATTCTGCTTGAGTCCTGATTTACCCCCCCATAAGTCAACAACCAGTGTTCTCTTCTTATTGGTTAAAAATGCATTATGATTCGAATCTAAATTCACTCCATCAATAATAATTTCGGTAACGCCTGACTTATCTTGAACATCAATTTTTTCAATTAATGCATTCTTCCCTTGGTTTTTACCATCAATATCTAATGCATCAAATCGGACAATAAGAGAGTTGTCTTGTTCATCTACTTCATAACCTAGCATACCACTCAAGCTCATTTCCAAACGAACACCTAACTCATTTGATTTAGGGAATAAGTTCACGATTCCATCGCCATCACCACGGATTGCAACAACATCAGGGTCAATTTCAGCACCCGGAAAGGTCATAACTAAACGTGGGGGTTCATTTAAATCAAACACCTGATATTCTAGAGGCTCGTTTGACTCAACAATTAAGACGTCACCATCTTCAGAGTCCAGCAATGAAATGTTTTGTATGGTGCCTGCCCACGACGGTGATGACAAGGTCACCACTGATAAGAAGCCGACTAAAAGGCACCCAATTAATTTTTTATTCTTTAACATAAAAAGCTCCTAAAAAAAATGCTCCGAAAAACCTTCACTCTAGCGCCCGGACCTTTTCTTTTTCTTTTTCCCGCCTTCTACAAACCTATATGTAACGGCTTGACCTTCAATTTCTAAAGGCTGGTTTTTCTTTATCTTTAAATCTAGGTTCTTAATGTCCACAATACGCGACATTTCACCAACACGTTTTAAGAACGTCAGCAATTGCTTAAATGAACCTGTAACTTGAAGTTTCACAGGTACTTCAGCATATATGCTTTTAACACTTTCTGTTTCTGGCTTAAATTCAGAAAAGCTGAGTCCCGAGTCTTTACCTGCCCAAGTTACACCCTCTAATAAATCTGGGATTTGTGATTGCTTGGGCAGCATATTTAACGCAATTTTTAACTGTGTTTGCAACTTTTTATACTCTTCTTTCTTTTTAGGTATATTTTTTGCCAGACGTTGGTTTTTATTAAGTTGTATCCGTTGACTTTCTACTTGAGTTTTTTGCTGTTCTATGGAATCCTGCAAAGGTGACCAAAACATAAAGAAATATGCAACCACTATGATAATTGTTACACCAAGCATGGCCACTACTTTAACAACCATTGGCAATGGAATGATAGGTCTCAAAACATCCAAATTTAAAGCATCAAGGTTCATCGTTTCTTCCCTTCTACTTTTGATTTCTCTTTCGCTTCACGCTCCGCCAATGATAAACGATGAAAAGCCAGCGAAAACGATCGCACATTTACACCATCAACTTTTGCAGCTTTATCCACAGATAATTTTACACGATTAAATAGATCCGAGCGCCCCAGTGCTCGCATAAAATTTGCAACGGCTTGGCTGCTTTCCCCATAACCATCCAATAATATTTTACCATTCTTATCCTCGAAGTCTGTCAACCAAACATTTTCTGGTAATAACTCAGCAATACCAACCAAAGTTTCTAGAGAACGGAAGCGACCAGCTTGCAGTTCATCAACAATTTGAAGTTTACCTTCAACATCTTGTCTCAAGCTATCTAGGTTACGCAATTCACCAATTTTCTTTCTTAGTGTTTTATTACTTACCTCTAAACTTGCGCGCTCGACTTGTAATGTTTCAAGCTCTTGTGTGGTTACTACATTTACAAAAAAGACAAGCGCAATCGTTAATAAAATTGTAGAAACAAATACAATGATATATTCAATGATTTGTTGCTGCCTAAATCCAGCACGGTGAGGGAGAAGGTTAACCCGAATCATTGATCAAAGCTCCGCATCGCCAAACCAACAGGAACCAACATCATTGGCCCCATAGCACGAATACTTTCCACATCAAATTTTTTATCTGAAATATCAATATGATCAAAAGGGTTTAATATTTTTGTCTCTATTCCCAGCCGTTGGTAAAGCTCAATATCAATATCAGGAATAAGCGCACACCCTCCGCTCAGCAGAATAGTTTGCACAGGATACTCAGCATTGTTTGCGCCATAGAAGTCTAATGATCGACCTATTTCCGAGCTAAGGTTACTATAAAACTCTTCCAATGTGTTAGGGTCTATTTCAGAAAAATTCTTCTTCTTCATCTCTTCTGCAGAGCTAAAGCTAACAGCATGTGTCTTCTGAATGAGCTCTGTTAAGTTTTGGCCACCATAAAACTGATCGCGAACAAAAGCCATTTGCCCACTCCTCATAATGTTCACGTTAATAAGGTTAGCGCCAATGTTAATGAGTGCCGTAGCAGACCCATCATCCACATCCCCATCCAGCGCCTCTGCCGCATCCAGCTCAGTTGTGTCACCTTCAAGCAGGTTTAATTCCTGAGCCGCATTTTCAATAGCAAATACTGCACAATCAACGCAACTTGTATTTAAGCCCGCTTCACTCAAAACCAACTGATAGTCATCAATAATTTCTCGCTTACATGCAACAAGAACAACATCCATCATCTCAGGGTCATCTTCATTTGCATCCAGTATTTGGAAATCTGAATAAACATCTTCTATATCAAAAGGTACGTGCTGATCTGCTTCAAACGTAATCTGAGCCTCCAATTCAAATTCAGTAGTCGAAGGAACTTGAATCACTTTGATGATCAACGCATTGCCAGATACAGCAATGACAACATTTTTTGTTTTGGAACCTGAGTTTTCAATCGCGTCCAACAATGCTTGAGAAACAGCAATAGAATCAATCACTGTATTCTCAACAATAGCGTCACGAGGTAATGGTATATTCGCAAAAGCCTTTAAAATATACCCTGACTTTTTTTTACCTAATTCAATAAGTTTAATAGCAGATGCACTTATATCCACGCCCACCACAACATCTTTTTTACGTGAAAAAAGTCTCATTTGCGAACCTCTGCTAATATATTACTCGCACACATTGCGCTAACATAGTGATTTGAAACATCAAAGTCAAACCTTGAAGTAACAACATGCGTCAAAACCGAACCTTCCATTTTATACTAGACTTACTCAATAGTAACAATGCTTAAAAATGAAGGCTATAACAAGGGTCAAAGCAATATGTGATATTGCATACAAAAAAATAGCGTCTCCGAAGAGACGCTATTATTATCCAGTCAAATTACAGCTTAAAATGGTTGGAAAGTTGCAGGTGGGGCACCAACCGGAACGGTACCAAAACCTGAACACTGGCAATATCCAGCACTGTCAGAGCTTGAACTGTCAGAGCTTGAACTGTCAGAGCTTGAACTGTCAGAGCTTGAACTGTCAGAGCTTGAACTGTCAGAGCTTGAACTGTCAGAGCTTGAACTGTCAGAGCTTGAACTGTCAGAGCTTGAACTGTCAGAGCTTCCCTCAACCCAAATACCTGCCAAAGCGCCACAAGTACAAGCATCTCCAGCTGAATAGCTTGAGCTTGAACTGTCAGAACTTGAACTGTCAGAACTTGAACTGTCAGAACTTGAACTGTCTCCTGCATATGCTGCAGGAATAAAGCTACTGTTTGTAGTTGTCTGCGATACACCTAGGCCCACAAAAAGAGCCAAAGCAAATACCGAAGACAAAATAGATTTAATACCCATAATAAATCTCCTTGATTTTTTTTATTAAGTGATTGCCTATGTTAGAGACAAATCATTAATACTGTCAATGTCCAATTATACAAACTTGAAGAAAGAGAGTATGTGCTCTCTATCACAAAAAACAATTCGTTCCTTAAGGGCGAATTTTTATTGCACAACCTTGTGGCTTAAGAACATGGAATAAATGTTTTGTAAATACAACCCAAAAAAATGAAATCGACAACATTTCTAAAAACTCTTCCAACACTTTGGCAAAATGCCAAACGGTATAACTTCTTGTTTCAAAGTAGTCACGGATAAAGGTATAGATATTCCAAGGGTGCTCTTTATCCAACCCCTCTATGAAGTCTAAACCCACTGCAAAACCCATCGATGCAAGAGCCAAAAACATTAACACTCGCGAACTACTAAGACTAAGCTCTTTCCATAAAAAATAAGTCATATACAAACCTATAGCTCCAAAAACAGGAACAAAAACAAGCTGCCAAGGATAGCTGGGTGAAATATTCAACAATGTCCCCAACATACCCCCATCACCCCGTTTGGCAATCACCTCAAATGCAGTACCTACACGCTCGTGAATTTGCGCCCCATCATCAAAAGCCATATACATAAAAAACAGTGCTGTCACCAACCAGCCAATCGCAGGTTTACCTAGGTGCTTGCTAAAAATATAAACCATTAAAGCTGTCAGACCCGCAAGTAGTGTTTGCGTTGAAGCAAACCAAGTTGCCATCCCATCTTCACGAGCAATATTACACATTCTTCTTATTGCACCAATATCCGTAAATTTTCCATAATTTACAAAGGCATCTAAAAGCACAAGAATGATCTCAACAGCAATTGCACTCAAAAGTAGCATCCGAATAATCTTTTGTTCGGGTATTTCCATCATGATATTTGAATCGTTTGTCATTCTTTATACACAACCCTAACCAGTTTTTGTGGTTTGCCACCAACATAGCCAATCGCATAAATCACCAATCCATAATCGGCATCCGTTAGCCATGTGCCAGTGGAAGAACAGGCAATTGATGTAGACAAAGCAGCATTAGGATTACAAGGGAAAGCTCCCCCATATGCACCACTAGGATCATAGGTCACAACCCCTACTGCATCAATGGTGAAAACCGGTGCAAAAAAGTTATCCGTAGGAGCAAGTTGATAGTCATCCGTCCGGTTACCACCAGTCAGCCAAACCACGGCTCCATTGGTGGGGTAGTCCACACCTTCCACATCATTATGCCAGGGTGCTACTGCATTTACAGGTGGCAGGGAAGGCACGATGCTACCATCATTTGGATCAATACTAAGCATAATATATCGAGGTAATTTTGTGTGAATTTCATACATGGTTGGAAAACCATTCCCTCCCTGAGAGAACATGGTTCTATTTTGCAACCAAACCATTCTACCCGCCAATGCGGAGTTATCATAATACATCAATTGTCCAAAAGCATCCAAAAGTGCCGCATTTTTCACAACTGTTCCATCGGGTTTCACAACGCGGTCATTGCCACTGGGGTTACCTCGGTTTGCTTTCCACTCATCAAAATCACCCGAGCTTTGTGGGTTAGGCAAATCCCCAGTGCGAACATCAGGCTCACCGAATGTAAATTCCCCTGTCGTCTTCACTTGTGAGGGGTACACATAACTATCAAATTCAGCATTATTGTATAATGCCCAACTCATATAATTAGCTGCCGTTTCCGCATAATAAAAGGCTTCAGTGGATGATTCTGCAGCAGCCGTACTTTTCCTAGATGAGTCAATGGACATATAAATCACAGTGACCAACATGGTCATCAACATCAACATCACCAAAGATGTTGCCAACACAAAGCCTTGCTCTTTTTGTCTGTGTATCATTGCGTATTCCTTGGCCAAACCTTAAACGTAAGGCTCAAATCTTTTAGCTTCCTTTCTTTATCTCGATATTGTGAGATCAGTGTAATGGTACGTACAGCCTGCAAATCTGCATTCCCTATAGGTGTGATCGTGATTCCCAAATCGGCTTTCATATCCCTTATTAGTTCCGCATTGAGAATCATACCAACACGTTTCCAATTAATAAATGGTGTTGGTTTATTATTAATTAAATCGATTGGCTTCAATTGGAAGTACCCATTATTTTGCGTCTTTTGTGTACAGGCTGCAGTTAACTCATCAGCTACTGATGTTGCACTCAAGGGCTGGTAAAGAATCCATCCATTTGATCCATTACCTACATCCCAACACACTGCTTTAGCGCCACGAAACTCCGCTTGCATGATTTGCGCAGCCAGAAAAAGGTCATTCATCGCCTCTGATTTTCTATTCAATTCTTGCGCTGTTCTAGTCTGCGATACAAACAAGGAAGACATACCTGCCATCACAACCATGGCAACCACCATCGTGACCATAAGCTCAATCAACGTAAATCCAGACTGCTTGGGATGATTATAAGACATCATCATGTTATCGCCTCGTGATATGGGTAAGTAAAATTTGTTTCGCCCCACCATCTTCTTGCCATGACACCCGAACTTTACGCACTTGCACAGGATTGACCCCAGGAGCTGCCTTATCTTGATAAAGATCACCCATCACGGGGGTTCCGCCTACTGGCCCTGCATAAAGTGGGTGCCCGTTTGGGATCGGAGCCTGAGCATTAGCCTCTTGAATCACGATATTAAACGGCGAACTCACACCGCTATAGGGAATGCATGTGATTCCTGCACCACCCAATGGCAACTGACCCGCAGCAGGATTCCCTGCTGTCAACAATTTGCAGTTGGGTGCAGGTCTAACATTAGTGTTTTGCCATTCCTCAAGAACCTGCTCTGCCATATGCACCGCCGCCAAACGCCGCAACGAAGAGCCTTCTGCTCTAATTCCAGATGCATAAAAGCTGCCCAGCGCAAGCATACCAATGGAGACAATCATCAAAGTCACCATCATTTCAATCAGACTAAAACCTTTATTCAACATTTATAAACCCGTACACGTTACAGAACCTGTTGAGTCACTAACTTTACCAATAATATTGGTCACCAAGCATTTACCGTAACCATTAATGCTCAGCTTGACTGTTTTATTCGTAGCCCTACCCGTTCGTCTAAACCTGATAAACCCAAGTACCGTGTTTTCTGTCAAAATTATATGGGGAGAAAACTGCTCTAGCGCAATCACCTCATTCTTACAATTGGCACAGCCTCCTAGGTTACTATCATAAGTAATAACCTGATTCACAGAGTCAAAAGCCACTCTCACATCTCTACTTTCTGCAACAGCCAATGCTCGTGCTTGCTTAAGTTTCCCATTTAATACCATGATTGCATTATTCACCGCGCTATGGTGCCTCCATTCTTGGAAAGAAGGTATGGCAACGGCTGTAAGTACGCCTATGATACCAATCACAACCATTAACTCCAACAGCGTAAACCCCCGTTGAGCACACATAGGCACTTGCTGACACGGTTGCTTTTCGCTTAGGCTTGGCGATATGCGTTGGTTCAAAATCATTCTGAAAATATCCCTTCCTTTAATGTTGTTGGCAGTAATCTGCGTCACAGGTGTGGTGTATTACTTTTCCAAAGGCTTACCCCAACTCAACAGTCTGTCAACGTATCAACCACCTTTGGTATCGCGCATATTCAACACCAACGGTGAATTAATTGCTGAGTATGCAGATGAACACCGCATCCTTACACATATGTCTGAAATCCCAGATAGAGTTAAAAATGCTTTCCTTGCCGCAGAAGATGAGCACTTTTATGAGCACCCTGGCATCAACCCTGGTCGCATTGTTGCCGCAATGTTTGCCAACCTCAAAGCAGGACATACCGTGCAAGGTGCTTCAACCATCACCCAGCAGGTTGCTAAAAACTTTCTCCTAACCAAAGAAAAAAGTTATATCCGTAAAATCAAAGAGGCCATACTTTCTTGGCGCATTGAACAAAACTTTACCAAAGATGAAATTTTATATTTGTATTTAAACCAAATCTTTCTTGGTCGTGGTTCATATGGTGTCACATCAGCTGCATGGCGTTATTTTCACAAACATTTAGATGAACTTACCCTTGGTGAGGCCGCTATGCTTGCAGGTCTACCCAAAGCTCCCAGTTCTTATGCACCACATGCTCACCATGAACGCGCACTTAAACGAAGGAACACAGTATTACGCCAGCTTAAACGCAGTGGTTTAGCTGATGCGCACGAAGTTAATATTGCCTTAAACGAACCTCTGGTTGTTGCCCCGCTCCCTGAGCGCAAACTAAAAAATGCTTATGCCAACCTTGTTTATCAACAAATCATTAACACATTTGGGCTTTCAGCACTGCGCAAGCAAGGCTTAACAATCATTGTGCCTTATAATGAAAATATCGAAAATACAGCCGTGCATGCAGTTCGTAATGGTGTGCTCGATGTTGAACGCTTACAACCCTACCGGACCCCACCGCACCATGAGCCTGAAACTTGGGAAACCCTGCTCCAAAGCTGGGCAGACAAAGCCACAGATAACCCTTTAGATACGGATAAATTGCGGCCTGCACTTGTAGAATCAATCCAACCTGATGGTAGTCTAATGGTCAATGATGGAGTGCAAACTTGGCTTTTAAGTCCTACAAAATGGACGTGGCAGGAAGACATCAATGCTAAAAAGGAAAGTCCTGACAAGCGTATCAAACCCCATTATTGGCAGGTTGGCGATGAAATAAGACTACGAGGTGTCAAGCAAGGTGGTGTCGCCATGATTCAAAAGCCTAGCGTGCAATCTGCCTTATATTCCATAGATCTACATAAAGGCACAGTGCTTGCACGTGTAGGTGGTTTTGATTATAAATTTGGTGACTTTGACCGCGTAAGCCAAGCCAAGCGTCAACCTGGCTCATCATTTAAACCCTTCTTATACACAACAGCCATCGAAAAAGGATACACGCCAGCAACAATCGTCGTAGATGCACCCATTGTTTTTTCGGGTAGCTCCACAGATGATTTTTGGCGCCCTGAAAACTACGGTAACCGCTTTGCCGGCCCTGTAACTTTGCGTAACGCTTTAGAACATTCACGTAACCTTGTTGCGATTCGCGTGTTGCAAGACATCGGCATCAATACTTTTTTACGCCGTTTACGTGACTACCCCTTTGAACAAAAGTTTCCCAAACAGCTGGCTCTAGCACTTGGCTTTGCCGAAGTGACCCCTGAACATTTGGTTGAATCTTATATGGTGATTGCCAGTGGTGGTTTAAAATATAAACCCGTTGCCGTGCAACAAGTACAAGACCGCAATGGGCAAACCCTTCACCGCTCTGTGGCGGGGAATCGTTGTCAAGTTTGTCATGTGGATCCTGTATTTGCAGTCAATGAAGTGATGCGCCCTGCAGAGCGCATTTTAGACCCTATCGATGCCTTTTTAATTCAAAACATGATGACAGGGGTGATTAAACGAGGTACAGCTCGTAGAGCTGTTGGTAAATTCTTCAAACGCCCTGCCGCAGGCAAAACCGGCACAACCAACAAACAAATTGACGCATGGTTCATGGGCTTTACACCACAAGTATTAACTGGCGTTTGGGTGGGCAAGGATAATCCTGCACCCATGGGAAGAAAAGCGACGGGTGGTGGTGCCGCAGCACCCATTTGGCTAGAAACCATGCAGGAAATCCATATAGACCGAGAGGTGGAAGACTTCCCAGTGCCTGAACAAGGTCTTGAATGGGCATCCATTGATTACAAAACAGGCTTACTCGCAGGTCCTTCAACAAAATACCCCTTCTTGGAAGCTTTTAGAGAAGGCACCGCTCCCACAAAGCTTAGCCCTGATACGAACAAAACAAATAAACAAAGTGAAAAACCTTCAAATCAACCCGTCGATTTCTTCGATACCGAGCTATAAAGGAGAGACTTATGACTTACCCCAACGCAACCATCATAAAAAAGGCTAACGTATACTATGATGGCGATGTAATCAGTCGCACAGTTAAAACAGCCAATGGAAAAACCAAAACATTAGGTTTTATGCAAGCTGGCGCATACACTTTTAACGCCACTGCCGCTGAAATCATGGAAGTCTTACATGGTGAGTGCCGCGTTCGTCTTGAAGGCTCTGAAGATTGGCACATTTATAGTGCCGGTGAATTGTTTAACGTACCTGCCAACAGCTCTTTTGACATCGAAGTTGCCGATATACTGGACTACGTCTGTCATTATGAGAACGAAATCTAACCATTGAAAAAAGATAATGTTATCCGCGTACAAGGTGCGCGTGTTCACAACTTAAAAAACATCAGCCTTAATATTCCACGCAATAAACTTGTGGTGATTACGGGCGTGTCGGGCTCTGGCAAATCATCCCTTGCCTTCGACACATTATATGCTGAAGGTCAGCGCCGTTATGTGGAATCATTATCGGCTTATGCCCGCCAATTCTTAGGTATGATGGAGCGCCCTGATGTGGATGCTATTGAAGGCCTTAGCCCTGCCATTTCCATTGAGCAAAAAACCACCAGTAAAAACCCGCGCTCCACCGTTGGTACCATCACTGAAGTCTATGATTATCTAAGACTTTTATTTGCCCGTGTTGGGCAACCCCATTGTTATCAGTGTGGCGAAGCCATCACTTCTCAACCTGCAAGTCATATCATATCCCAATTGGAAAGCCTACCTGAAAAAACCAAACTCCAAATTCTTGCCCCCATCGCCCGCAACAAAAAAGGTGAATTCAAAAAAGAAATTGCCCAAGCTGCTAAAGATGGTTTTGTGCGTATTCGCATTGATGGTGAGGTGATGCCCATTGATGGTGCGCCCGACTTAGAAAAAAACATCAAACACAATATTGAACTGGTCATTGATAGGCTTGTAATCAAAAAAGGTATGCGTACCCGCCTTGCAGACTCAGTAGAAACTGCTCTCAAATATGGAGAAGGTATGTTAATTGCACTGATTGGAAAAGATGAGCAGTTGTTTTCTGAGAATTGTGCCTGTGCAGCTTGCGGTATTTCATACCCTGAAATTGAACCGCGCTTATTTTCGTTCAACTCACCTGCTGGCGCATGTTTACAGTGTGACGGCATTGGCAAACAAACCATTTTCGACCCTGCCTTGGTTGTGCCCAACCCCAAGCTAAGCCTTGATGAAGGTGCTGTTGACCCTTGGGGAGGTCGTGAAACTTTTATGTATCGCCAAACGATTGAAGCCGTGGTCAAGTTTATGGGCGAAGATATATTTACCCCTTTTTCCAAACTCAAACCTGAAACACAGCAAGCTATTCTTTACGGTACAGGTCGCAAAAAGATTGATTTTATTTTTGAAACCGCCACTCAAGCGCGTACAGTATCGCGCCCATTTGAAGGGGTTATTCCTAATCTTGAACGCCGTTACAAAGAAACTAGCTCCGAAGACATACGTGAGGCATTAGCTAAATATATCAATATGATAGACTGCCCAAAATGTGAAGGTTCTCGCTTAAATACTACAGCAAGACATGTCTTGTTGGGTGATTTATCTCTGCCCACCATCTGTAACCTGCCTCTTCGCGAAAGCCAAGCTTGGATTAAAAACCTAACATTGAACAAGCAAGATCAAGAGATTGCCGAAAAAATATTGGAAGAAATATCTGCCCGCCTAGGCTTTATGATTGAAGTGGGTTTGGACTATTTAAGTTTAAACCGTACTGCCGGCACTCTTTCAGGTGGCGAAGCCCAACGTATTCGTCTTGCTACCCAAATTGGTTCGGCATTAGTCGGCGTATTGTATATTTTAGATGAACCATCCATTGGTTTGCACCAAAGGGATAATGATAGATTACTTAACACTTTAAAACGTCTGCGCGATTTGGGTAATTCTGTGATTGTAGTGGAGCATGATGAGGATGCGATTCGTCATGCCGATTTTATCGTGGATATGGGGCCACACGCAGGCGAACATGGTGGCGAAATCGTTGCCCAAGGCTCACTTGCCCAAATTCTGAAAAAGAAAACACTGACTTCTGATTATTTAACAGGTCGCAAGTTGATTGCTATCCCTAAACGCAGACTTGTTCCTAAAAAACATCCCATGTTAGGTATTCAAGGTGCATCCGAGCATAACCTACAAAATGTCACCGCTGAATTTCCGATTGGCAGGTTTACCTGTGTGACAGGTGTATCAGGTTCGGGAAAATCCACGCTAACATTGGATACTTTATATCGAGCTTTTGCCCATGCTAAAGGTTTGAAAACAGAACGCATTGGTACACACACTGCATTGATTGGTGAAGATAAACTGGATAAAATCATCGACATTGACCAAAGCCCGATTGGACGCACGCCGCGCTCTAACCCTGCGACATATACGGGTCTTTTCACGCCAATCCGTGAGTTATTCGCGGCAGTCCCTGAAGCACGCGCACGCGGTTATAAAATTGGGCGTTTTTCATTCAACGTTAAAGGTGGTCGTTGCGAAGCATGTCAGGGTGACGGTTTAATCAAAGTCGAAATGCACTTTTTGCCTGATGTATATGTGAGCTGTGAAACATGCCAAGGCAAACGTTACAATCGCGAAACCTTAGACATTCGTTACAAAGGAAAAACCATTGATGAAGTCTTAAACCTAACCATTGATGAAGGCTTTGAATTTTTTAATGCCGTGCCTTCCTTAAAAAATCGGTTGAGTACATTACAACAAGTGGGATTGGGTTATATTCGTTTAGGGCAAGCTGCGACCACACTTTCAGGTGGTGAAGCTCAACGTGTGAAGCTGGCCAAAGAGTTGGCACGGAAAGCTACGGGAGACACCCTTTATATCCTTGATGAGCCCACCACAGGTTTACACTTTGCCGATGTGGATAAACTACTCGATGTATTGCATTCACTTGTTGAACGTGGCAACACAATGATTGTCATTGAACATAATCTTGATGTGATTAAAACCGCCGATTGGATTATCGATATGGGTCCTAAAGGCGGTGATAAAGGTGGTGAAATTGTCGTTGCAGGCACACCTGAAACCGTCGCCAAATGCAAAACATCATGGACAGGAAAGTACCTCAAACCACACTTAGAATAGCCCTTCTGATAAGCTCCTTAGTAAGGAAGCAAGTTAATTATCTAGTCATCTATCTAGTCTAACGGAATAAATTTTTAATGTAAAAACTTGCTATATTAACACTTTAAGTGCTATAGTTTAAAAAATTATCTAGTCAATTATCTAGTCGTTCGCTTAAAGGAGCAATGTATGGCACTAACAATTGAACAATGTTTACATGCAGACCCTTTAACATCAAAACAACTCCAAGATAAAACTGGATTAAGCCAAACCGTTGTCGCCCGCCAGCTAAGAGAGCTTGGCGACCGTATTATCAAAGTCTTCAATGGTCGCCCACCAATCTATGCGCTCACCACCAATGCTTTTGGTGCAGATGACAACTTACTGATTTGTATGGTTGATGCCTACGGTCACAATACTGCTGTTGCCACGCTTCGTCCCTTGGCTCATGGCGGATTCTTTGTCCAAGAGAGCGTCGGCATTCCCCCTCTACTTTTGGGTGAAAAAGGTAATGGTGTTTATGAAGACTTACCTTACTTCCTTTATGATTTAAGGCCTCAAGGATTCTTAGGAAGGCAAATTGCAACAAGTCTCGCAAAACAATCTGATACGTTTCCATCAAACCCAGAGAAATGGAATAACAACCACATTGGTCGATATCTTGTATCCAATGGGGATGACTTACCAGGCAACCTAAAGTTTGGTCAACAAGCATATCTTCGGACACCTAGAAAATTGATTGAGACGACACCTGATGATTACCCTGCTTTAGCCGAAAGCGTTCTTGCAGGAGAAATACCTGGTTCATCAGCAGGTGGAGAGCAACCAAAATTCACAACTTATTGCCGTGAACAATCCGCTCATGTCATTGTAAAGTTTTCACCTAAGGGTGATGACCCTATTGCCCGAAGATGGAAAGACATTTTAATCACTGAACACATCGCGTCACTAGCTATACGTGCAACAGGCATTGCTGCCGCCGCAGAAACACAATTGATTGAAAAAGAAGGTCGTTTGTTTCTAGAATCTAAACGGTTTGACCGAAGCGGGAAGCATGGGCGAATGTCCATGTTGTCTCTTCAGTCTATAGATGCTGAATTTACAGGGCTAGGCGAAGGGTGGCTCCCTGTAATGTCAAAGTTGTGCCAAGCAAAACTAGTTAATTTACAACATGTTTATGAAACAGGTTATTTGTGGTTACTTGGCAACCTCATCAACAATACCGACATGCACCTCGGTAATTTAAGTCTTGGCATTGAAGGTGATGTGTTTCGACTTTTACCCGTTTACGATATGTGTTCAATGGGTTTTGCGCCAAGAGGAGGAGAAGCTCCCCCTTTCCACTTCCATATCCCTGAAATCAATCAACTAAACTCACCCTTCAATGACAATGCTATTTTAAAAGGAGCGCTCCTCACAGCAGCTGTTTTTTGGGAAGGGGTAGCTGATGATAGTAGAGCCTCTGATGAACTTAAGTGTTTTTTGAAGGAAAATAATCCTAGCAACCAGATTCAACTAATACTTAAAACACATTTGAAGTGACCAAGTGCTACAACATGGTAGTATGCGGCTGTTCTTTGAAAATTTAAGATAAAAGCAGTTATACAAAATTGTTTGTATCATTTCGTATTTGCGCGAGCCAAGGCAAAAATGAAGAGCAGCACCGCAGTTTAGCAGCGCTAAATGAGGATGTTGGTTTTTATTTTTAACACAGACGCCGCCAAATCAAGACGTGATACATCAATTTTACCATCAGGAGTCCGTTGAAATGTTATTCGTTGCCGTCCGCGCCGCCCGCCGCGCTGGAGACCTAATCCTTCGTCATTATGAAGATGCTGATTCGTATTCAGTCAAACAAAAGCAAGATCGTGATTTTGTCACGGAAGTCGATAAAGCTGCTGAAGAGATCATTATCAGTGAAATCCGCAAACATTACCCCAACCACGGTATTATTGCTGAAGAATCCAACCCCATCAACGCAGATGCAGATATTCAATGGTATATCGACCCTTTGGATGGCACGACCAATTTTGTGCATGGCTATCCGCATTTCTGCGTATCCATTGCTGCATGGCAAAAAGGCAAACCTTTGCTTGCCGTGGTACACGACCCTATCCGTGATGAAACCTTTGAAGCGAAAAATGGTGGTGGTGCATTTTTAAATCGCCGCAGAATGCGTGTCAGCGAATGTAAACATGTGAAAAATGCTTTATTTGCTTCAGGTTTGCCCCCATATCAACGTGAAGGTTTGGATGATTTCCAAAAGCGTATGGATAATTGTATGCGTGCGGCTGATGGGTATCGCCGTGGTGGCTCTGCTGCCTTAGACTTGGCTTATGTGGCTGCTGGGCGCATGGATGCCTATTGGGAAGCTGGCCTAAAATCTTGGGATATTGCCGCAGGCATATTATTGATTCAAGAAGCTGGTGGTATGGCTACTGGCTTGAGCGGCGAAAGCATTGATTTAAACAAAGGTGATGTCTTGGTGGGCAATAGTGATATGCATACGGCATTCCAAAAATTGGTTAAAATCTAATGTTTAACCAATCCAATATCACACAAACATTGGCTGCTTCACAGCCTGATCCAAACGTTTTTGTGATTTTTGGTGCGTCTGGTGATTTAACCAAACGTTTGCTCATTCCATCGCTGTTTAACTTATACAATGATGGCTTATTACCTGATAATTTTGCAGTCTTAGGTTTGTCTAGAGATGCATACACTACGGAATCATTTCGTGAAAAAATGAGCTTAGATATAAGCACACAAACGCGAAGAGATTCATTTGATAGCAATCGTTGGCAAGACTTTTGTTCTCGTATCCACTACCTACAAGGTAAGTTTGACGACCCTGAAACATTTCAAAATCTAAATCAATTCCTCAAAGCATTTAATGGCCGCCACGATACACAAGAAAATGTGTTGTTTTACATGGCAACACCCCCGCCTATTGCTGCCATGGTTTCGCAAGGTTTAGCTGCGGTTAAGCTGAATCAAGAAAGCAACGGTTGGCGCCGTATCATTGTTGAAAAACCCTTTGGTACAGACCTCGCTTCTGCCAAAAAGCTGAACAAAACCTTATTATCTTACTGGAAAGAGAGCCAAATCTATCGTATTGACCACTACCTTGGCAAAGAAGCTGTACAGAACCTAGTCGCATTCCGTTTTGCCAATGGCATGTTTGAGCCATTATGGAATCACACCCATATTGACCACATCCAAATCACTGCTAATGAGCAAGTTGGTGTGG
>JALUNK010000145.1 GCA_027055255.1 Ghiorsea sp. | reverse complement strand
CAACCTTTGTTATCATACGCTATTCATTGTGCTAAACAATGTACTGCTTTTGATGATGTTTATGTAAACTCTAACTCTGCAGATATGCTGGCTTTAGCCGAGTGCCTGGGAGTGAAAGGCTATCAACGCTCTGAAGAACTTGCTTCGGATACAGCAACTGGGGATGAATTTACTGTTGATTTTATTAGAGAAGTAAAACCCGATACACTTGTTATGATTAGCCCTGTGTGTCCACTTGTTACAGCTGAAGATGTGAGTGCAGCACTCGAAGCTTTTAGGAATAGCGACTGTGATACGCTGATTACGTGCGAGTCAACACGCATGCAAACCTTTTGTAATGACACTCCCGTAAACATTAGCTTAGAAGGTCAACTGGCACCAACACAAGAGAATCCCAGTGTTGATGTTTTAAACTGGGCCGTGACCATTTGGGATGCGGAAAAGTTTCTTGAGCATTTCAATGCAACTGGTTCTGCGTATATAGGTAAGAACAGGTTGCTCTTTCCCATTGACCCAATAAGAGGATTGAAAATTAGTAATGAGCCAGATTTTAAAATGGCTGAAAGTCTCATCTCTGCTTTGTCCAAGGGTTCAAAGGAAGATGAGAAAATAGAATACTGGTCCGTAGGGAATAATTGTTATGAATAAGGAATTAAGAATATCTGTTTGTTCACGTTCCTTTTCACAGCACCCAGTGTTGCGGGCTGAGTTGTTAGCTCAATTTAAGCATGTAAAATTTAATGATGAAGGTTTGAGGCTAGAAGGTGACTCTCTAGTTGCTTTCTTACAAGATTGTGATGGTGCAATTATTGCGCTTGAGGCTATTGACCATGCAGCACTTGCCCAGTTACCAAATTTAAAATTTATTGGGAAATATGGTGTAGGATTAGACAAGCTAGATTTTGATGCTTTAGAGGAAGCAGGTGTTAAATTGGGTTGGACTCCAGGGGTTAATGCACAAAACGTGGCAGAATTAACGATTGCATTAGCACTGAGTATCATCAAAAATATTCCAACTTCTAACCAATGGGCAGAGAATGGAAATTGGAAACAAATCAAGGGTAGGCAGCTATCCTCAATGACCTACGGCATTATAGGCTGCGGTCATGTTGGTAAGGCTTTGGCTAAGCTTCTATCATGTTTTGGAGCCAAAATCTTGGTTCATGATATTGTGGATTACTCAGGCTTTTATGAGCAATATAATATTACTTCATTACCGCTGGATGAGCTTTTAGAACAATCAGATATATTGAGTATTCACATCCCAAAAAATAAAAGAAATGAGAACCTATTGGATACATCAAAAATTGACCTTATGAAGTTTGGTGCTTATATGGTAAATACAGCGCGAGGTGGGCTAGTAGATGAAGTTGCAATCATTGAAGCATTGGATAAAAACCGCTTAAGTGGTGTTGCTTTTGATGTGCTTGAGACAGAGCCTCCGGTTGATTTGTCGTTTATTCAACATCCCAAAACATATGTTACCACCCATATCGCAGGTAGTTCTGAAGAGGCTATCCTTGCTATGGGACGAGCTGCTATACAAGGTCTTTCAGACTTTTATCCAGCAAATACGTTTGCAAAATATAAATAAAATACCCTGCACTTGTGAAATATTAATGATGTATAAAGGAGAGTATACGTTTGATTAATATAAAGCCTTTTGTTTGTGCCGAAGGTGATTTTTCAATAGACGTGGCAGATTTCTTGATTAGGCAAGCGAATAGTGCACTTATCGAAAGAGGAGTGTTTAAGCTTGTATTGAGTGGAGGCAGAACGCCAGTTGGTATTTTTGATGAGCTTGTCATTCGCCAAGAGGAAGTCGAATGGAGTAAAGTTGAATTGTTTTGGTTGGATGAGCGTTGCGTTCCTGTAGATAGTGACCAAAGTAACTTTGGTAACTGTAAAAGGTCATTGATAAATAGATTAAAGGTAAAACCTAAATACTTTCCAATGTATCACTCAGGAAAAACAGAGGCCTGTGCAAATGAGTATGAGAGAGTTTTAAGAGCATGCTGTGAAAGTGAAGAGTTCCCACAGTTTGATTTGATTTTGTTAGGTGTTGGTGTGGATGGTCATGTTGCATCAATATTTCCCAATAGTGGAGCTTTAAATGAGGTTAAGCGATGGGTGGTTTCTTCTGTAGCCCCTGTAGCTCCGTTAGAGCGCATAACCCTGACTTTTCCAGTTATTAATGCAGCCAAGAATATTGTAATTATTGCAAAAGGAAAAGAAAAGAAGTGGGTTTTTGATGCGTTTTATTCAGAGAAAATTGATAAAATGATACCTGTGAATGGAATCGAAAGAAAAAAAAACATTCACTGGTTTTTAGGTGAAGAGTTGAAATGATGAACATTAAGACATTAGAAAACATTGAGTACGAGGGGAATAGTCAAACATCAATTCTAGAAAGTGCGAGAAATTCAGGATATAATTTTGAATATAGCTGTGAAAATGGACAGTGCGGCGTATGTAAAACCAGCCTGCTAAAAGGTGAGGTGATTGAGCTTCAAGACCAGGTTGCACTATCAGGTGTAGAGATAGCCAACAATAGAATTTTAACCTGCTGTTGTGCTCCAAAGACAGATGTTCTGATTGATGCAGTGGAGCTTAGCGCGTTAGCTGGTATTGAAATAAAAACGCTGCCTGTGCGCATCAATAGTATTATGAAAGTTTCAAGGAATATTATTGAGGTAGAATTAAGGTTGCCTCCAACCGCGAGCTTGAACTTCTTGGAAGGTCAATTTATTGATGTTATTGGACCCAATGGTGTGAGAAGAAGCTACTCTATTGCGAATATGGCTGATGAAAAAACAATAAAGTTATACATTAAAAAAGTTGAGCAAGGCGTATTAAGTAAGTATTGGTTCAATGAAGCAAAAAAAAGTGATTTATTACGGATAGAGGGACCTAAGGGTACGTTCTTTTTCAGAGGAAAGTGCAAGAAAATTGTATGTTTGGCAACGGGTACAGGCATTGCGCCTATCAAATCCATACTGGATAGGCTCGATAAACAGCATGGTTGCGGTAATGAATTAGAGGTTGCTTTGTATTGGGGAAACCGTTCAAGAGAAGACTTTTTTTGGCAGCCTTCTTGTAAAAACCTGAATGTGAATTACTATTCTGTTTTATCTAGAGGTGACGATAGTTGGCAAGGTCGTGTGGGTTATGTGCAGGATGTTGCAGGGGAAGATATTCAAGACTACAATGATACGGAAGTGTATGCGTGCGGATCATTGCAAATGATAGAGTCAGCAAAAAAAGCTTTGACGGCAAGAGGTTTGCCTGACACACGCTTTTATGCAGATGCATTTGTAAGCAGTTAGGGGAGATATAGATGAAAGCAGTAATTCTTGCGGGCGGTTTGGGAACGCGATTAAGTGAAGAAACCAGTGTGCGACCTAAACCCATGGTTGAAATTGGTGGTAAGCCCATTCTTTGGCATGTGATGAAAATGTATTCAGCCCATGGTGTGACTGATTTTATTATTTGTTGTGGTTATAAAGGATATGTAATTAAAGAGTATTTTGCCAATTATTTCCTTCACCAATCAGACGTTACTTTTTCCATGAAAGACAACCAGATGAAGGTTCACAAAGAGCGTGCTGAGCCGTGGACGGTTACTTTGGTGGACACAGGCGATGAATCTATGACAGGCGGTCGCTTAGGGCGGGTTGGGGATTATGTGAAGGATGATGAAGCCTTTTGTTTTACCTATGGCGATGGCGTGGGCGATGTTGATATTGCAGCAGTCATTCGTTTCCACAAGCAGCATGGTAAACTGGCAACATTGACGGCGACTTATCCTCCCGGTCGTTTTGGTGCACTGGATATTCAATCAGGTCAGGTTAGTAGCTTTAAAGAAAAACCCAAAGGTGATGGAGCTATGATAAATGGCGGTTTTTTTGTGTTATCACCAGAAGTATTAAATCGAATTCCCAACGATTCATGTACTTGGGAGCAAGAACCACTGATTGGGCTTGCGGAAGATGGTGAACTGATGGCGTATGAGCATCATGGTTTTTGGCAGCCTATGGATACCTTGCATGATAAAATGACGCTGGAAAAATTATGGAAAGAGAAAAAAGCACCTTGGAAGATGTGGTAAAAGCTGTGGATACAAAGTTTTGGCAAAACAAACGTGTTTTTGTTACAGGGCATACAGGTTTTAAAGGAAGCTGGTTATCACTTTGGCTGAATGAGCTTGGTGCAGAAGTAAAAGGTTATGCTTTAGCGCCTGAAACCAATCCCAGTCTATTTGATATTGCTTCGGTTGCAAATGTTGTGGATTCAGAAATTGGTGATATCCGTGATTTGAATCAGTTGAAAAATAGTATGACTTCGTTTAACCCTGATATTTTAATTCATATGGCAGCTCAGCCTTTGGTGCGTTTGTCTTATAAAGAACCTGTTGAGACCTATGATACCAATGTCATGGGCACGGTAAAAGTGTTAGAAGCTGCTAGGTCTTGTCTGAACCTTAAATCGATTGTTAGCGTTACTACTGATAAATGTTACGAAAATAAGGAATGGGTATGGGGTTATAGGGAAGGTGAGCCTATGGGTGGGCATGACCCATACAGTAGCTCTAAAGGTTGTTCAGAGCTTGTAACTTCGGCATACCGTCGTTCTTTTATGCAGGAGAAAGGTGTTGGCTTGGCTTCGGCGCGTGCGGGTAATGTGATTGGTGGTGGTGATTGGTCGGATGATAGGTTGATCCCTGATATTTTACACGCCTTTGAACAAGGAAACCCTGTTGTTATTCGTAATCCTAAATCTACCAGGCCGTGGCAGCATGTATTAGAGCCTTTATCGGGTTATTTGGTATTGGCACAAAAATTATATGACAATTCCCAAGCTTATGCAGAAGGTTGGAATTTTGGTCCTCATGATGATGATGCCAAACCTGTGGATTGGATTTTGAACCATATGGTTACCAAGTGGGGATCAGGTGCTGATTGGAAGTTAGATGAGGGTGATCATCCGCATGAAGCAGGTTATTTGAAGCTGGATATTTCAAAAGCTAAATCTAGATTGCAATGGCAACCTACTTGGCATTTGGAGCAAACGCTGGAGCGAATTGTTCACTGGCAACAGGCATGGTTAAATAAAGAAAATATGCAGACAATATGTTTGCAAGAAATTAATGAATATATGCGAGATATGAATCATGAAAACAACTGAATCAATTAGAAAAGAAATTAGTTGCTTGGTTGCAGAGTATGCTGCCATTCAATATGCGGATAAACCATTTAAGCCAGGGCACTCGGTAGTGCCACCATCGGGAAAGGTGATTGGTGAAGAAGAGTTGCAGAATATGGTGGCTGCAAGTCTGGATGCATGGCTTACAACTGGGCGATTTAATGATCAATTCGAGAAAGAGTTATCTGAATTTATCGGTGTGAAACATTTGATTACTGTAAATTCAGGTTCATCAGCGAATCTAGTGGCATTTAGTGCACTAACTTCTCCCAAGCTTGGCGATAGAGCGATTAAAAAAGGTGATGAAGTCATTGGTGTAGCAGCAGGTTTCCCAACGACAGTAAACCCAATTATTCAATTTGGTGCAGTGCCTGTATTTGTGGATGTAGATTTAGCGACGCATAATGTGGATGCAGATTTGATCGAAGCTGCGATCACATCAAAAACCAAAGCTATTATGCTGGCGCATACGCTAGGCAACCCCTTTAATCTGAAAAAAGTCAAAGCATTGTGTGAAAAGCATAGCCTATGGCTGATTGAAGATTGCTGTGATGCACTTGGTGCCAAATATGATGGGCAAATGGTGGGAACATTTGGTGATATTGCGACATTAAGTTTTTACCCAGCGCACCATATTACTATGGGTGAGGGCGGCGCGGTATTCACCAATAATAGTCTATTGGCAACTATTGCTGAATCCTTCCGTGATTGGGGTCGAGACTGTTATTGTAAACCCGGCTGCGATGACACTTGTGGCTCACGTTTTTGTCAGCAGCTGGGTTCATTACCGTTTGGTTACGACCATAAGTACACTTATTCGCACCTTGGTTACAACTTAAAAATATCCGATATGCAAGCCGCATGTGGGGTAGCTCAGCTTAAGCGGTTGCCAGAGTTTGTAAGCAAACGAAATGCAAATTTCGCTTATTTAAAAAATAAATTAGCATCAGTTACTGACTTTATTGAATTAACCGAAGCTACTGAACATGCAGAGCCATCATGGTTTGGATTTCCAATCACACTAAAAGAAGGTGTAGGTGTTAGTCGCGTCGATTTAACTAAGTATTTAGATCAAAATAAAATTGGTACACGCCTGTTATTTGCAGGAAACCTTACGCGCCAACCTTATTTTGAAGGCGTGGAATATCGTGTGTCGGGTGAGTTAACCAATACGGATATCACCATGAATCAAACCTTATGGTTGGGTATTTTTCCTGGATTAGGCAAGGAACAGTTAGACTTTATTGCAGAGAAAATGGAAGAGTTTTTCGGGGTTAATTTCTGATATGAAAACTGTGCTTCTTACAGGTGCAACTGGGTTCTTAGGAAGCCACCTGCTTGAGGCTTTATTAGAGCGCGATTATAACGTAGTTATTCTCAAACGTTCGACTTCTGATACCTCTCGAATTAATCATTTGCTAAATAAAGTAACAAGTTATGACGCTGACTGTGGTCAAATTGAGAAAGCTTTTGAGGAACAGTGCATTGATATTATTATACATACAGCTTGCCATTATGGACGTAATGGAGATACGATAAGTAAAGTGGTTGAAAGCAACTTAATGTATGGTTCGAAAGTGTTGGACGCGGCTTTAAAGTTTGATGTACGTACTTTTATTAATACAGATACGTTGTTAATAAAAGAATTAAATGCTTACACGCTTTCTAAAAAACAGTTCGTTGAGTGGCTAAAACAAAATGGTAATAAAATTTATGTGGTAAATTTAAAGCTGGAGCATATGTATGGGCCTAAAGATGATTCGGCAAAGTTTGTTCCATGGGTGCTCTCGGAAATGATTCGGAATGTGCCGGAAATTAAACTTACTCTTGGGAAGCAGCAAAGGGACTTTATTTATGTGGATGATGTTGTGTCAGCTTATATGTTGTTTCTTGAGGATGTGCCCAATCCCCCGGTATTTAGCGAGTTTGATGTAGGCTCTGGAAGCTTGATAAGCGTGAAGGACTTCTTAAAAAAACTAAGGTATATATATGAGGTTAAACATGGGAAACTCGAAACATATTTCGATTTTGGGGCTATTCCATACAGAGAGGCTGAGCAGATGACTATGCAAGTTGATAATTCAGGGCTTCGGAAACTGGGCTGGAATGCCACGGTTTCACTAGATGAAGGTTTAGATAGGGTAGTACGGGGTTTTGCATGAGGTTCATATGTTGGTTTGCGACTTTTACTTGATGTTGATTGTAAAGAAACATGTTTTCAAATAATGTAGGGAATAGGATAGCCAGTTGAAGTGAGGCCTAATATGAAAACGATACTTCTTACCGGTGCAACTGGTTTTATAGGTAGCCATGTGCTTGAAGCTTTGCTTGAAGCAGGGAATGAAGTCACTATTGTAAAGCGCTCTAATTCTAATACATGGAGGATTAATCATCTGCTGGATAGGGTGAATAGTTATGATGTTGACGTAACCTTACTAAATGAAGTTTTTGCAGGACACTCATTTGATACGATTATTCATTTAGCCACTATGTATCGAAAGTTTGATGCTAAAGGCCATGATGTGAACGAAATGATTCAGTCTAACATTAGTTTTCCGACTGATTTACTGGAAAATGGTGTTCGAAATGGGGTGAAGTTCTTTATTAATACGGGGACATTTTTTGAGTGTGATTGCTCTGACTTGCCGGTGAATGAAACTGCAGCAGTTAAGCCCTTTAACTTTTATGCTAAAACAAAAATAGCATTTGAAGCTGTTTTGGCAACTTACTCTAACCAGATAAATATCAGGACATTAAGACTTTTTTCGCCTTATGGGGGAAAAGATAATGATAAACTTATCCCAATGATTATAAAGAAGTCACTTTCTAATGAACAGCTAGAGTTATCTGATGGCTTACAGAAGCTAGATTTTATTTATACGGATGACATTGTGGATGCTTATTTAAAAGCTTTAGATAGCATGAAAGAAGGGCACGTAAACTATAGGGTATATAATATAGGGTCTGGCATTGGTGTTAGTGTCCGAGAAATTGTTTCAATTGTTGAACAGCAGTTAGGGAGAACGATTAATAAAAAATGGGGCGCGCCATCTGCGGTTGATTTCCCAGTTGTATTTGCAGATATAACTCGAGCAGCTAGTGAACTAGGGTGGAGCCCTAAAACCTCTGTCCATGGCGGAATTTTTAAAACTATTCAATATTATAAAGAACAGGGTACTCAATGCAAATAGAAGCAACTTTTTTAGATGGTGTTTTTGAAATAAAAAATAATGTATTTGAAGATAAACGTGGTTCATTTGTTAAGACTTTCCATGCAGATGAATTCAAAAAAAATGGACTTGAGCTAGGCTTTAAAGAAAGTTTTTATTCTATATCAAAGAAAAATGTATTGAGAGGCATGCATTTTCAAATGACCCCTCATGACCATGCAAAGCTAGTTTATGTCACAAGTGGTGAAATTCTTGATGTTGCTGTGGATATACGGAAAGAGTCTCCAACGTTTGGGGATTACTTTCCTACTAATTTATCAAGTGAAAATGCAAAGTCATTATATATGTCTAAGGGATTTGCACATGGTTTTCTCACGCTTTCAGAGCAAGCGACAGTAGTATATTTAACTTCTACAGTTCATGAGCCTGAATTTGATTGTGGAATTAGGTGGGATAGTTTTGGTTTTGACTGGAAAGTGGTGAGCCCTATAGTTTCTCATAGAGACTCCTTGTTAGCTAATTTAAAAGACTATTAGCCTGTTGGACATTTGTATGAATAAGAGGCTATTTGGCATTTAACAAAAATGGATGTGTATTGTATAGCAATAGTGAGTAAATAAAGTTCTTTTTTATGAGCATAAAAGAATGTGAACACCTAGGAGTAAAGAAAGAATGTTTAAGGTAACAATAGGAATTCCAACTTTTAATAGGTCTATATTTTTACATCGACTGCTGACATCAATTGAAAAGTCTGCAAAACATGTTGAGAACTTAGATTTACGAATTATTATTGTTGATAATTGTTCAACAGATAATACAAAAGAGGTCGTTGATAAATGGGAATCGACGTTAAATATAACATATGTTAGAAACTCAAAGAACACCGGAATGATTAGAAACATAATGAAAGTAACTGAGTATTATGCTGGTGATGGCTACTTTTGGTTTATGGGAGATGATGACCAATTAGAAGAGCCTACATTTTTAGAAGTTGATTCGAAAATATCCAAGTTTAAAGTAGATAGCTTTATCTTAATAAATAGATATAAGTGTGATAGTTCTATGAATAAGTTAAAGCCAGATAAATACCTGAAAATAAAGGGAGATCGTTATTTTGATGTTTCCTCAGAAGAAAATCTGAAGAAATACTTTGACTGTGTTAACCACGCTGGTGGGATGTTTGGGCTTTTAACTTCTACAATTGTGCCTCAGTCATTTATGTCCTTCCTTAATGAAAATATAAAGGAGGATACATTTTGGCTACAAAACCTCTTCCCTCACACATATTTTATCTTCAAATATATGGTAAGTAATTATAGTTCAGGGGCTGGGATTCAATACTTATCTTCCCCCCTTATTCTTTTTAGAGGAGGCGTTAACTCTAAGAGTAGTCAGCCTAGGATGAATGCATTAGTTGACTTTGATGATTTCTTAGCTATTTTAATTTCAGTGTTTAAAACTTACAAACTAAGGAAAGCATTTAAAAAAATGGTTACACGGCATTATTCAATAAGAATGCATTTGTCTTTAGTTAGTGAAACATCTAAGGATGTAAAATCGTATCATAAGGCAGTGTTTAATGACCTTTTCCCATGTTTGAGTAAAAAAATTTATTGGGGGCTTATATCATTACTTGTCTTGCCATATAAATTGATTAAAAATATTTTGTGAAAAGTACAGTTATAGTAGCATGGGTAAATTTTTTTAGTAAACTGTGTCTGAATCTAGCAATACTACTGCTCGTTACGAGAAGTTTGGATGTGCCTCTTGTTAATGTATGGTTTTTGTTTTCAACAATAGTTGTGATGTCAATGGCTGTCCAAGCTGGTGCCATTACAACTTTAACTAGGTTTGTTGTTTATGTTACTCATGGTGTTAGAATAAAAGAGCTATCGAACTTGAATAGGCTAGAGATAAAATCAGAGAATCGGAATTCTCTGAATGTCGAAGAGCTTTCACTCATGTTATCAACGATGAAATGGATTTTCATTCTTTTAGGAGTGGTGTATTTCTTTGTACTATCAATAGTAGGTAGCTGGGCTTTGGCGGGTCCAATTAGCGAAGTTAAAAGCGTCTCAAATGAAGAGGTTTGGATTGTATGGTGGTTTGTCGCATCTACTTCTTCTCTCTACCTTTCTTTTAATGTTTATCAGATATTTTTGGATGGAATTGGAGAAGTCAAAAAAGCACAGATGGTTTTGGCTGTATCAAATAGTATTGGTTTTCTTGGGTTAGTTTTGTTTGTATGGGTTGATGTGACTCTGCTCAATGTTCTTATGTATCAACAAGCTATTTTGTTTATTTCACTCTACGGTCTTTACAGAGAATCACACACACACATGCTAGAGGTGTGGAATTTAGTCTCGTTGAAACGGTTTTCAGCAGAGGCTACTTTAGCAGTATGGGATTCTGCATGGAAAGGTAGCTTTACTATCATTATAGCGAATGGTATTAAGCACTTCTCAGGTATATATATTGCCAATACATTTAATGGTGCAATTACCTCTAACTTCTTATTTGTCAAAAGACTATTTGAAATCATTGATAGCCTTAACCTTTCAACGCTGAATGTATTTCTACCTAAAGTTGCACGTGCCTTTAGCGTAGGTGATGCGATATTAAAGTATGAAGTGACTCGAAACTCATTGTACCTAGTGTATGGAACATTTATTATAGCTTACGTTACTATGCTCTTGCTAACGCCAACATTAGTTTCTACTCTAGGGTTAAATGTTTCTTTTGATGATGTTAGCTTAGTTATTATATTCTCATTTACTCACTTTATATTGAGATGGCTTGCTTCAATGATGGCGATTGGTCACCAATCTCATGTTATATTAGATCATAAAGTAGTACTTATTTATGCTGTAGTTTATATAGGCACCCTACTTTTATATACAGGGGATATAACTCCATATGTGTTTTTGTATGCGATGATTTCAGGTGGTATATCGGGAAGTTTTTTTGTTATACCTGCGATATATAAGAAATATAAAGTTAAATTCTTTGGTTTTGAAAAATTTCTTTTGATTTCCTTTTTTTGTTTGCTGGCAGTAATTAATGCTATTTATTATTATTCGAACGCGTAACTACTTTCAATATATGTTAATTAGGTTCTAATTATTCTAAAGAGTAGGTGTTAGTATCGTTTTTCAAATAACGAGTAAAGGTTAGGTTATGAACAATAAAGTTAATTTAAGTAATCCAATTTATGCTACTAGGTGGTTGCGTCAGTTGGTTGGTTCGAACAGGTTTGGGTTGAGCTTTAGAATCAATGCCTTCACCCCAGAAAAATATCTGAGATTTAGTAATAAGTCAAACCAATTCGGGCTTAAAGGCCCCTGTAATGTTAATTCTGAAACGGTAGTTTGCGGAACATCTTTTGGCTTAGGTGTTGGTGTGAATCAAGGTAAGAATTGGTATGATTTACTTCCAAAGTTTAAGGGCTATTTCAATATTTCTTTTCCAGTTTCGACTAGGAATCATTTAAATAGATTAGATGAACTATATAAAGGTAGTTATGAAAACTTGATATATATATATCACCCGAACCTTTGGGTGACATCCAAAGGTTTTTATGAAGCGGAAAAGGTAGGGCTAGATATATTTAGCTATAATAAATGGAAGACAACGAACATTTCTCTTTATGGGCTCATTCCCCGTTTTTGGTTGAAAAAAACAATACGGTATTTAAAGGGTTTTGATAGCTACGAAAAGATTTCAAAGAACTATTATCATTTTAATAACACATATTCATATATCAATTTAAATGATCATAATGGATTTACGAGTGAAGAAGTGGGACAACTGAATGAACTGTTCAAACGTTTTGAAAATGTGTATATGATACGTGTCCCAATTAAGGAAGAGTTGATGGAGAGTTGCAGGTCTAATGCCTTCAGACGAAAAGCTACTGATAATTACAATGATAACTGGAAGTTTATGAAGAAGAAGTTTCCAAATGTGAGCTACTCAAACTTCAATAGTGATTTTGACTTTGATGATTTTTTACCTTTTGATACACACTGGTCAGAAAAAGGAAACCAGACTTTTAGCCTTTTATTGAACAAAATCATATAATGTTATGTGTTTGCATAAAAAAATAAATGGGTCTCCGAAGCCCAAAGGAGATGTTTATGTTGAATGAACTAAGTAAATGTATTGCTGATGCAAGAAAAAATAGTATAAAACTTAATAAAGAGGAAAGTGTTAAAGACACATCAATAGTTGACGCATATGAAATTCAGAAGCTAGTGGTGCAAAATATAAAAAAGAATATTTCTGGCTGGAAATTAGGAGGGACTAACTCTAAGACACGGAAAAATTTTAATGTTAGTAGCTTGTATTGGGGGCCTGTGTTTGAAGGTAATATTTCTGAAGAATCAAACTTTATTAATTTAGCCAGAGGAGAGATCGAGGTGGCATTTAAACTTCATCCTAGTATTGAAGATCTGAGCAAAGTAATTAGCCCCGATGACCTTTCTTCCCTTGTAGCGTCTGTTGCCCTCTCAATAGAGTATCCTTGGTCGGTATTTGAATCATTTGGAGAAGCTGGTGTAAAGGCCTTAATTGCAGACTGTTGTGCCTCTGGTCAATGCCTTTTAGGAGCCTCGGTAGCATTTAAAGATTTTTCTGGAGAGGCAATAGTGAAAATTATGGTTGATAACTTGGAAGTAGAAACAGGGTCAACAGAAAATTTGATTGATGGACTTTACCAAACGCTATGTGACTTTATAAATGCTGCACATGAAGAAGGATTTGTACTCAAGGGTGGCCAATGGGTATTTACTGGTGGGATAACATCTTGTCGTACGTATGAACAGGAAGCGCAAGTAGAAATAAAGTGTGACACATTACCAAATATTAGCTTGAGCTAAGCATGGTTTTGCAAAGGGACTTAGTATAGGTTGGGATGATTGAAATTGCATGCTAGGAGCTTTACAGTTGAGAGTGCATAACAACTTTTTGTATTTAATTTGCTTTTTTATAGCATACGTGAGTTTGTTGAATATATTTAATGTTTTAATGTTTTCTCTAACAGGCAATACTTTTTTTGTAAAAGTGATGCCGGCAACTAAAGATGTGTTCTTTTTTACGGTTGTTCTTGTGATAATATCGTTTATTGTTATGCATAGAAAAAAAGTAACTATCAATATAGTTCAAAAGTTAGTTCTAGTTTATATATGCGTAGTTTTTTTCAGTATACTCATTTCAGATGCATCATCGTCTTTTATTCTATTCAATATACGAAGAATCTCAGAGTTTTTGGTAATGATATTGTTCTTCTCTTTAATGGAACTCTCATATAAACAGTATGTTTTTTTGGTGAATTTTTCGTTCTTGTTAGGTGGGTTTGTGTGCGTGTTTGGTTTCTTAACTTTGTTACTGCCTATTAGCTTCTGGGATGAGTTTTTAGACGTTCCTTCATATCTGAACGCGGGCTCATATTTGAAAATGTCGGTTGCATCTATTTACAATACTAGTAGCTACACATCTGATTTAATATTTTTAACTGGAGAGAAATTCCCACGAATGATATCAACTTATGTTGAGTCTACGACTTTAGGTAGTTTTTTTACTTTCTTCTTTGTATATGCTTTATTTTCTCGACTGGTTAAGTATAGACGCTTATACCTACTTCTGTTTTTTACTGGAGGCCTGTTGGTTTTTTCAAAAGCATTTATATTTTCTGTATTTATTGTTGGTATATATTACCTCCTCAAAAAACCTAGTGTTAGTGTAGCTATTGCTATAGTTATAATTCTATTTCTGATTTCAGCAGGTATTTCAATTTATATAGGAAAAATACACGGCGGTCTTGCGCATTTTATTGGATTTTACACAGGTTTTGATCTGTTGATTAATAACCCATTGGGTTTTGGTCTGGGTGAGGCAGGCAACCGTGGGCAATTTTCAACAGGTACGGTTAATGGTGGGAATGGAGGAGAGAGTGGGATTGGTAATATTCTTGCTCAAATTGGTGTATTCGGACTACTGGTCCCTATTATTTTTTTAAAGTTGTTAAGCTTTTTTAATAAAGTTTACTATCAAACGTATAGTGCTGAATATGTGGCAATATTTGTGGTGACAGTAGTCTGGTTCATTATATTATGTCTCTCTGCATCAAGCTTGGGTCTGACAGGAAATTATATATTTTTTATTTTTATTGGGATTCTACTTAATAGTAAAATGAAAGCTAATTTAGCTGGAGGAAAACACACGTGAAGAATAAGGTTTATAACCCACTTTTTTTATTTAGTAAAAGAAAGGCAATTGTGAGTAGGATCAAAGAGGTACCAGGTAATCTATTGTGGCGCTTTCTTTCAATATTACTAAAGAAGGGCTTTTTGTATCACCCTGACTACCAGAGTTTGGAGGCAATAAAAGATATCCATAAAGGTAAAAAGTGTGTGTTAATTGGAAATGGCCCAAGTGTGAAGCTGGGCGAACTAGAGTTATTAAAGGGTAATAAAAATATTGTCACATTTTGTGCAAATAGGTTTCACTTATGCTTTGAACAAACAGACTTTAGGCCAGAATATTTAGTTTCTTCTGATGAGCAAATGATACGTGATTTTGGTGAAGAAATGGTGTCTTCAGATGTGAATCATGTTTTCTTATCTGATTTATATAAGCCTGATTGTTTGAAAATAAAAACTGATGGGAAAGCGACTTGGGTCAAATTGTTCCATGGTAGGCCATTTAGGTTTTCAAAAAATATAGAGGAAGGAGCTATGGCTGGAGGTGGTACTTTAATAATGGCACTTCAAATAGGCTATAAGATGGGAATAAGAGATTTTTATCTTTATGGGGTTGACCATAGCTTTGAATTCAAAAACCATGGTGATGGTTCTAATAATGATGCTATAGGGGATGGGAATCACTTTATTAAAAATTATAGGTCTGCAAAAGCTTGGCAGTCACCGCGTATGGAGTTAGTGGAAGAAGCATTTATGAAGTCAGATATGATATTAAGAAAGGAGGGCGGGGCTTTAAAGAATGCTACTAATGGGGGAAAACTAGAGGTTCTGGAAAGAGTTGATTTTGGAAGTTTAGTAAGTTGATGATAATGTTTTTTGATTATGTGTTGAGTTGGTTCTTTGCTTATGAGTGAAAGGCATGCAATTGATATTTTTGGTGTTCCCATAGATGACTATACGCCAGCCGAGTTTGTTTCTCAGTTAGAAGTATTGATTGAGAGAAAGGGGCAAGGGTTGGTGTGTCCTGTTAATATTGACATGTTGAACCAGTGCTACAAAAATAAATGGTTGCATTCTTTTATTTCAAATGCTGATTTGATACAAGCTGAGAGCTCTGGAGTTCTATTGGGAGCCAAACTGAAAGGGAAACCATTGTCAGGTAAGGTGGTAAGTAATGAAATAATTTATAAGTTAGCCAAAAGGTGGGAATCCAAACCCTATTCTATTTATTTTTTAGGTGGCCCTGAAGGTCAGTCGGAGGCTGCCAAAGCAAAACTTCAGGTGAAGTACCCAGACTTTAAAATTGTTGGTGGGCATCGGGGGCATTTAACAGTAAAGGAAAGTGAACAGGTTATTAAGGAAATAAATTCTGCAAAGCCTGATATACTAATGGTGGGTTTTGGGTGCCCAGCTCAAGAGGAGTGGATTGATAAGTATCGTTCAAAACTGTCAGTTCCTCTCATTTGGGCTATTGGAAATATAACCTCATATGTAGCGGGGACAGTCAGTACTGCACCGCAATGGATGAAAAATTTTGGTTTGGAATGGTTGCATAGGTTTCTCTTGGAGCCTAAGCGAATGTGGAAACGTTACTTGATAGGTAACCCTTTATTTATTTTCCGAGTTCTATGGGGCAAGGTTCGTGATAGGTTTAATTAAACAACGCGAACTATAATGGTACCCTAGCTTGTTTGTCAGCTGAGGGTTCCTTATAATGTTTTGGCGACAACCCATTATTGTTACCTAAGACTTGACAAAGTTGTAAAGAAATTCAATGAAATCAAAATGCTTGAGTATGATTTCGTCCTTTTTTCGGATGTCTTTCTCTTAATGCGTTTGAGCTTAAGAAGTGGGGAAAAGTGGCGCGCTAATTGTTAGGTTTGTAGCAACTTCTTAGCTATGTTTGTAAAAAATTTACAGGTAAGCATACTACAGACACTGATGATGATCCTAGTGTTTTGATGGGAGTAATATTTAAGAAATATTGGGTAGGTTTGCAACATACGATTTTAGATGAAATAGTCCAAGGGAAATGGGAGAACGGGGAATATGGGAAGCAATGCTTATAAAGGTGTGATGCGTAAATATCATTCACTGCTCTCCTTGGGGCAGCGAGGGTTTGATGCCTTGATGGTATTCGGCTTGTTACAACTTCTTTGTATGTCTTATGGTTTAAATTTTGACCGTTCGTACCAAGTTCTCGCTGTGATTGCTGCCGCACTTACTTGGATTGTGATGGGTGGTATTGATGCATACCGACCATGGCGCGGTTCATCAATATGGCGTGAACTTAGAGTGCTCATGTTCGGGTGGTTACTTATTATATTATGCTTGTTTGCCTTGGCATGGGCAACGAAATCAAGTGAAGTATATTCTAGAGTTATTATCGGCTCTTGGTTTGTGGCAACGCCTTTAGCACTTTTGCTTATCCGTTTGCTACAACGGTTGTTTCTGCGCTTATTGCGTAAGCAGGGACATAATTCAAGACGTGTTGTTATTGTTGGCGCGGGAGAACTAGGGCAACAGCTTTTAGAAAGAATCCAACAAGCAGAGTGGATGGGTGTGGATGTTGTTGGTCTTTTTGATGATGATGCACGAAAACAAAAAAAAGAAGTGTTAGGCGTTCCTGTTCTCGGTAAAACAAGCGATGTATATGCTTTTGTTGAGCAAGAGGGTATTGACCAAGTGTATTTAGCATTGCCTATGCGCTCTGAAAAACGGATGCGCGAAGTGTTTGATGAACTTCAAGATACGACTGCCTCATTGTATCTTATTCCTGACCTATTTGTTTTTGAATTACTGGGTGCGAGACAGCAAGATATTGTAGGCTTACCAGCCTTTGCCTTGTGTGAAACACCGCTGACAGGCCCCTTTGGTGGTATCAAAAGAATTGAAGATATTGTCTTGGCCAGTGTTATTCTATTTTTTATTTGGCCCATCATGCTGGGAATCGCTGTAGCCATTAGAGTAACCTCAAAAGGACCAGTTATATTTAAACAGCACCGCTATGGACTCAATGGTGAAAGAATAAAAGTCTACAAATTTCGTTCTATGACAGTGTGTGATAATGATGATACGGTGATACAGCAAGCAAGCCGTTATGATATCCGAGTGACAAGGTTGGGTTTGTTCTTACGCAAAACTTCATTGGATGAGCTGCCTCAATTTTTTAATGTGCTTCAGGGACGAATGAGTGTTGTTGGTCCAAGACCGCATGCTGTTGCACACAATGAGCAATACAGGAAGTTGATCAAAGGTTATATGTGGCGACATAAAATGAAACCTGGTATTACAGGCTGGGCGCAAATCAATGGTTGGCGTGGTGAAACGGATACTTTGGATAAAATGAAGAAGCGGGTAGAGTTTGATTTAGAATACATTCGACGCTGGTCTGTTGGGTTTGATTTGAAGATTGTCTTCTTAACAGTATTTAAAGGTTTCATAGATAAGAATGCATATTGATAGGTATAGGTATGAATAAACATATTACTAAAATAATATTTCCAGCAGCGGGTATGGGTACGCGCTTTTTACCTGCGACCAAAGCAACACCCAAAGAAATGTTGACGGTGGTGGATAAACCCATGATTCAATATGGGGTGGAAGAAGCCTTAGCTTCAGGTATGGATGACATCATTATGGTCACTGGCCGTGGCAAAGATGCTATTGAGAATCATTTTGATATTTCTGCCGAGCTGGAAGCCAACTTACATGCAGCAGGTAAAGATGAGCTGTATCAAAAGGTGTCGCATGTGGCGCGTATGGCATCCATGGCTTATGTCCGTCAAAAAGAAGCCAAAGGTTTGGGGCATGCTGTGCTTTGCGCTGCCAACTGGGTGGGTGATGAAGCATTTGGTGTGTCGCTTGCTGATGAATTGATGATTTCTGAGAAACCTGTGATGCAGCAATTAAGAGAAGCGCATGAGAAAACAGGGTTTTCCGTGGTTGCACTAGCTAAAGTACCTGATGAAGATGTATCCAAATATGGTATTGTAGATGTGGATGCTGAGGGAAACGGTTTATTTAAACTTAACGGCATGGTTGAAAAACCAGCCCCTGAAAAGGCACCATCTAACTTGGCTTTGATTGGTCGTTATATTTTTACGCCCAAACTGTTTGATTTCTTAAGAGAAAGTAAAGCAGGTGTAGGTGGTGAGATTCAATTGACCGATGCCATGAATGAGCTGGCTAAAAATGAACCTGTATATGGCATGGTGGTCGATGCTGAGCGCTTTGATGCGGGCAACCCATTAGGTTTTCTGATTGCCAATGCAACTTTGGGTTTGCGCGATAAAACGTATGGCGACCTGTTTCGAGAAGAGCTTAAGAACTTACTCTAGTTCTAATGTTCGGTGGAAGTTGGTGAGGTTATCACAACCTTTTTCACGCACGACCACCAAATCTTCTAAGCGTACGCCACCAATATCAGCGTAATATAAACCTGGTTCAATGGTGATGACCATGCGCTCTTCTAATATCGCGCCATTTTTGGATACGCGTGGCGCTTCATGAATATCTAAACCCACACCATGCCCTGTGCCATGAAAGAAGCCACCTTGTTTGCCATCTACAACACCTGTCTTAAAACCTTGGTTATCAAAATGAGTGGTGATGCTTTGATGGATGTTGGACGTGTCTGCGCCAGCTTGCACCATATCCAAACCCATGCTTTGCCCTTCGAGTACGGTTTGATACATCTTCTTCAGTTCAGGTGATGCTTTGCCTTTGACGTAAGTTCTTGTCATATCCCCCCAATACCCTGATGCAACAAGTCGTGGAAAAATATCAATGATAATAGGTTGGTGCGCTGCAATGTTGCCTGAACCCATATTGTGGGGGTCTGAAGACTGCGTGCCACATGCAACAATGGTATGCGAGGGCACGGCACCTTGTCCGATGAGAAAGGTTTCAATCACTGCACGAATCGCTTCAGAGGTCACTATTTCACCTGCTTGCTCGTGTGAACTTGGGAAAGTGACAAGTCCATCATTGCTGATGCCACAAGAAGCAATAAAAGTCTCAGCTTGTAACATACTTTGCGCAGTAAGCTTTTCAGCATGTGCCAACTGCGCTATTTCAGCTTCGGATTTAATGATACGCTCAGGAAACAAACTTGCAGGACTAGGCTTAACCTCAAACCCAAGGGCTGATAGCTCGTTAGCATACAACAAGGGGAAATCAGCAGGCACAGTGATGTGTTTAACTTGGTAGGCTTGCAGAAAGGCTGCGGCGGCTGTACTTAAACTGCGTTGCCAACCGTTATTTTTGGCTTTGTCATGCCAGATCGTGTCCAAATGAACTTCATCCAGTTTAGATTGCACCTTGGCTCTATCCACTTCCAAGGGTGACAATAAACCATGCCAAGTGGTTGTGCCACCTTGCTCTATACCAATGACAATAAATGCATCCGGCACAAATAATCCCGACACATACAGCATATCCGCATGGTGTTCAGAATCAGAAATGAGAAGCTTGGCAGTGTTCATCTTATTCAGGTGCTTTGGCGTTGATACTTAAGGCATGAATGACAGTAGGGAATAAGTGTTTGGTGGCATCATTGACCATACGATGCTTCTGTAAACGCGTTTTACTTACAAAAGCATCCGCAATTATATTGACGATATAGTGCCCACCGCCATCTTTTGCTCCAGCGTGCCCTGCATGAAGGTGTGATTCATCAATGACTTCAAGGTGAGTGGGTGAGAAAACCTGCAAGGCCTTTTCGATAAGCTTCACACCACTCATGTTTTACTGGTATTTTTATTCTTACGATACAGCACAAATATTTTTCCAATCTTATGCACAAGCTCGGCATTTGTTTTGCTTACAAGCTCTGCCGCAGCAGTTTTGCGCTCATCCCTATCATCGCTCTGGATTTGCACTTTAATCAACTCATGGGTGTTAAGTGCGTTATCTGTTTCAGCGACTAAACTCTCAGATACACCATGCTGCCCCACTTGAATGATAACCTTAAGGTGGTGGGCTTGTGATTTTAATTCGCGTTTTTTCTTATTATCTAAACTCATGTGCGAAGGATAACGCCAACAAGCTAACTTTGGTATCAAATTTGCTTATTCGATGGATAATGGATATTAAAAAAGTGAAAAAACCGGTGATGCAATTGCGCGATGACCCAAGTCGTGTGGTTATTCTCGGTGCAGGGCGGGGTGGTACGGCACTGTTGGAAACCTTGCTCGAAGAGGATTTGGTTGATGTTATTGGCATTGTTGACCTTGAGGCAAATACACCGGGTTTTAAGATTGCTAAAGAGCATAACATTCCAACTTATACCGATGTGGAAGAAGCTATTGTTGCGTCAGCGCCATGTGTTGTATTTAATTTAACAGGTAATGAGATGGTAGAAGAAGTGGCTGCCAACATTTTGGGTGTTGGTGGTGTGATTGGTGGGCTAGAAGCGAGATTGATGTGGCGCATGGTGACAGACTTAAAAAAAGCAAAAAAAGAATTGGAGTTTCAAGCCAGCCATGATGTGCTGACCAATTTAGTAAACCGACGGTTTATGCTGACGCATATGGAGCAAGAGCTTGATCGGTGCAAGCGATATGGCGTGACATGTTCATTGGTCATGCTTGATTTGGATCATTTTAAACATGTAAACGATCATTATGGGCATGGTGCAGGTGATGAAGTGCTCAAAGTTGTTACCCAGCGGATTAGTGAACATTTGCGCGGTGCAGATACGCTAGCAAGGTGGGGTGGTGAAGAGTTTTTAGTTTTGCTCCCACATACCAGTAAACAAGAAGCAAAGCAGGCAGCAGAAAAATGTTTGCAAGTCATTGTTTCTGAAGAAATCAGGTTGGGTTTAAGTGTACGAATTCAAGTGAGTTTCTCGGCAGGAATTGCATCATTTGATGAGTTAAATCAGGATGCTTCGTTTAATGCCATGGTTGATGCAATGCTTATGCTTACGGATAAACGTATGTATCGCGCTAAAGCATTAGGGCGAAGTCGAATTATCTCTGATGATTGAAGTTTGACTTGATGCACATGAGTTTTCGTTCTAAGCTTGGCTAAGCGTTAGAAAAGGAGCAAGTTATGAGTCTATCTCGTGTATTAATCATGATAAGTGCAGCAGCCGTATTATCTGCATGTTCAAGTGGTGGCAAACCTATTGTCTATAAACACCCCGAAACAAAGAGTATTGTTTTGCTCCAAGGTGACACATTACAATGTGAGCCCTTATTTCGTAAAGCAGGCTTCAAACGTGTAGATACGGGTGAAATCGAGCATTAATTTGGAAATAAACCTTCTTCTTTCGATGCAATAAGCATCTTGATTAATGCCTGATTAGCTTCAGGCATTTTTTTTGTCGTAAGCTCACCCAAAGTACACCATGTATACTCACTCTCAGCCTGAATATCATGCTCTGCATCATACCTGCAAAAGAAGAAAATAAATGCCAAGTGCCTGTCATCATACTGGTGGGCATGTTTACCAATATGCCGCCAAAGTTTGCCTTTGATGCCTGTTTCCTCTTGAAGTTCGCGTCTTGCCGTATCTAGGGGCGTTTCATTTGCTTCGTTCTTGCCACCAGGGAACGACCATACATGGGGGCAATGCACATCTGCATCGCGTTTAAGCAGTAAGACTTCGTCATCAGCATTTAACATCGCAACTAAAACAATCAGCGCATCCAAACCTGTTTGCATCAAAACCCCTTTTGTGATTATCGGTCGTTTGCGTATAGTTGCACGCAAGCAACTTCCAAGCATAGGGTTTTCGATATGGCAAAGCAAAAATTACAAAGTATTCGTGGTATTCACGATGGTCTCCCAGAGCAAGTCCGCAATTGGCGACATATTGAAGATGTGGCGCGCAAGGTTTTTGCTTCGTATGTATTTTCAGAAGTTCGGTTGCCGATTTTAGAACCTACGGAACTTTTTGTGCGCTCGGTGGGTGAGAAAACAGATATTGTATCCAAAGAAATGTATGCCTTTGAAGATCAGGGAGGGGACTATATTTGCTTGCGCCCAGAAGGAACTGCAGGTGCGGTTCGGGCTTATTTACAAGCAGGTTTAACCAGAGCAGGGGCACAGCGCTGGTTTTATATGGGGCCTATGTTTAGGCGAGAGCGCCCACAAAAAGGACGTTTGCGTCAATTCCAACAAATCGGAGCAGAGTTTTTTGGTGTGTCTGGTCCTGTGGAAGATGTGGAAGTATTGTCGATGGCGCAGCGCTTCTTGGATGAGCTAGGCATTGAGCAAACACGATTGGAAATCAATTCATTGGGCTGTGTTGAATGTCGCCCAGCATATAGAGAAGCTTTATTATCCTTTCTTGAAAAGCAGAAGGAATTTTTGTGTGAAACATGCCATGATCGCATGGGTTCAAATCCCATGCGGGTGTTGGATTGTAAGATGAAATCTTGCCAAGCAGCACTCACGGATGCGCCAGAAATGGTCAATCATTTATGCCAAGCTTGCGACACCCATTTTTCAGGTTTAAAAGAAGGTTTAACCGCGCTGCATATACCTTTCACGATTAACCCGCGCATTGTTCGAGGTTTGGATTATTACAACCGCACGGCATTTGAATTCATCACGGATCAATTGGGCGCGCAAGGCACAGTGCTGGCAGGTGGTCGTTATGATGGACTGGTTGAATCATTGGGAGGTCCTGCCACGCCTGCTATTGGTTTTGCCGCAGGTATGGAGCGTTTGGAAATGCTGTTGCCTCAAGCTGAGGTAAGTGCGCCTGATATTGCTGTGGTTGCTTTGGGTGATGCCGTATCTGCATATGCCTTGCAGCAAGCGGCTAAGCTTAGAGAAGCTGGATTGTCAGTCATTCATTGCGGTGGTGGAAGCGCTAAGAAACAATTCAAAATGGCTGACCGTGAAGGAGCGAAGTTTGTGGTTACGATTGGTGAAGATGAGATGAAAGAAAACAAACTTATGCTGAAAAATTTAAGTACAGGTGAACAAATCAAAACTGTATTAAAGGCAGTGATAGAAGAAGTTAGGGGTTAGTTATGTTGAAGCGTTTAATATTTATGGTTGGTCTTTTATGTTCAATCACCGCATATGCAGCGCAAGGTGATATTATAACAATCGCTGGAACCAACCTAGCGAATACCACCACCACAGAAGGTCAGTTAGCGAATATCACGCAAATCGGAAGCCCAGAAGGCATTGCTTTGGATGCACAAGGTAATATTTATTTTGCTGATTTTACAAATAATCAAATTAAGAAAGTCGATCGGCAAACAGGCATTTTATCTATTGTCGCAGGTACGGGTACGGCAGGTTATTCCGGTGATGGCGGCGTGGCTACATTGGCATTGCTGAATAAACCAACAGGAATAGCTTTCTCAAATACAGGAGAGCTGTATGTATCAGATTATTATAATAATGTAGTTAGAAAAATTAACCTAGGTTCGGGCATCATTACTTCAGTTGTGGGAACAGGTACGCCAGGCTTCTCAGGTGATGGTGGAGTGGCATCTTCTGCCCAGCTTTACAGGCCATTAGGTCTAACTTTTGATACATATAGTAACCTTTATATTGCGGATTATTGGAATAATAAGGTTCGTAAAGTTGATAGTGCAGGTATTATTACAACAATCGCGGGTACTACGGCCGGTTTTGCTGGTGATAACTATTCCGCCGTATCTTCTAAGTTATATTTTCCTACAGATGTTGCCACAGATACTCAGAATAACGTATATATAGCAGACTCTTATAACAATAGGATTAGAAAAGTTGATTCGGCAGGTATAATTACAACGATTGCGGGTAATGGTTCATACACCTTTTCTGGTGATGGTGGACAAGCAACATTGGCTAGCTTAAAACGACCTTATGGTGTTGTGGTTGCCGGGAATGGTGATATTTTTATATCAGATTCTTATAATGATAGGGTAAGAAAGGTGAATGCTTCTGGGGTAATATCTACTGTTGCGGGTACGGGTTTACTAAGCCCTATCGGTGATGGAGGTGCAGCAAACCTAGCAGGTATAGGATTTCCTGGTTTTTTAGCATTAGATGCTTATAGCAATGTGTATGTATCAGATGCACAAAATAAACGAATTCGCATGTTTGGTAATGTACTCAATGCCAGTAAACCTTTAACGATAACCCTTCCAGTTGTGGATACTTATGGTGCGGCTAATTATGTTCAAGGTCTTCATTTTTCTAATGCTGTAGGAAGTATTGAAACATCGTTAAATTATGGGGTAATCCCCTCTCCAAACAGCAGTATATCAGGTGTTTTTACTGGAGGAACAGTATCCCATATCCCCTTGTTTGCTAGCGATTCAGCAACAGGCGGACTAGGGGCTGGGGTTGCACAAATTACTTATAATGCTGTGTATTTACGGAAGTTAAATAGTTTTGCAGCCCCTCCTAACCTTGTGGAAACGATGTTTAGAGCTTATGAGTATGGCAGTAATAAACCAGTAACGATACTCAATCCCGAACACTTTATCGTTCAAGAAGACTATAAACCTTTATCATCTGAATCCACGGTTGTGGTTCAAAAGGTCACTGAGTTGAAGCATGTGATCCAAACTGTGGTGATGTTGGATATTAGTAGCAGTATCAGCAGTGCAAATTTATTATTGATGAAGCAGGCTGTGAAAAACGCATTGATTGATGCTGTAACGGGTCAATTGAGAGTAAAGGATCAGCAAGTGGCAATTTATACCTTTGATGACACTGTTCGATTAATACAAGACTTTACAACACAAGCTGGCGTAGTTAGTGCTGCTTTAGATAGGGTTGCAAGCAACGGTGTTGCATCGACTAACTTTTTTGGTGCGATTATTGATGGTATGAAGAAACTGAAACCAAATGTAACCTCAACAAGTCTTACGGAAACCAACTTGGTTGTGATTACAGATGGGCGAGATACATCATCTATCAATAGTATTTACGAAGCACAAAGTGCGGCAGCATTAAATCCTTTGTATATTATTGGTGTGCAAAGTCCTGATATATACCTTCCTGATATCAACACATTGATTGCTGCGAACAGTTTAAATTCACGTTATATACCAGCGGCAGATTTTTCTGCCGTAGAAACTGCTTTGACAGAGGTAGGAACAAATACAGAAAACTTAGCTAACGCATTTTATAAGCTTTATTATAATAGCCCTGCGCGAGCGGGCAGTCATACAATACAAGTCACTGTTGTAGAAAGTAACTCTTACTATGTTCCATCACTAACGGCCACATTTGACACTGCTGATTTTATACCTCCTAAACCCGTAACCCCTTCAAATCCAACACCAAGCGCAGTTGTGGCCTCTGATACAAAAAGTTGTATAACTTCCATACCTTTAGGTGGTGGTTATATTTTCTTCTTGATGTTGTTGGGTAGTGCTTTTGTAGTGAAGCGTAAGAAGGGATAAAGAACCCTAAGGTTGTGGCAGAGGATAAGAGTTGAATCAAGTTGTTACCCAACTTCAAAGTAAGTTTGGACTAGGTAAACGATTAAGTTTTAAGGATATAGGTGAAGGCTTTCTTATTATGGAAGTCAATACGGATAAATGCACGGCAAGCATTGCCTTGCAAGGTGCGCAAGTGATGACTTGGCAACCTAAGACACAAGCTGAACCCATCTTATGGATGTCAGAAGCCGCAACATTGAAGCAAGGAAAGTCTATTCGTGGTGGTATGCCTATTTGTTGGCCATGGTTTGGCGCACATCCCTCAGATCCAAGCTTTGCAGCACATGGGATTGCTAGAACAGCACAGTGGGATGTTAAACAAACATCAGTTACAGAGCTTGGTGAGGTGGAAATTGTTCTTGGCCTTGCTGTGGAACAACATCAACAGTACAAGCATAAGATGACAGCTGAGGTTGTGATACGCATGGGTAAGCAGCTCAGTTTAACGCTAACAACCCATAATCAGAGCGACGAAGAGCTTCATATTGGGCAAGCCATACATACGTATTTTCATGTGGGTGATGTGCGAGAGGTATCTGTGCATGGCTTAGAAGAATCTGAATATATAGATAAGCTATCGCTTAGTCCTGCATATCAAAAGCAGCAAGGGAGTATAAGCATTGCCAGTGAAGTCGATAGAATTTATTTGGATGATGGGCAAGATGTTTTGCTGGAGGATAAAAGCTTACAGCGGACGCTTCGTATTCAGAAGCAGGGTAGCCACTCCACCATTGTGTGGAATCCTTGGATAGATAAAACCAAAGCTTTGGGCGATATGGGTGAAGATGATGCCTATTTACATATGCTGTGTATCGAGAGTGCAAATGCGGCAGATGATGTCGTTATATTACCCGCAGGCGAAAAGCATGCATTGTTTGTACAATATTCATTTGTGTAACTCGGTATGAGTAAGTTGTTTTGTGGCATATCACAAAAATATGACATCTAGTATGTCTCAATATCTGTAGCGCTTTCAAACATTGTACCATCTGCTGTCCACAAAAATTTCTAATTATTTAAGTCATTATCATACTATTTTCATCAAACCTTGAATAGCATTGCTTCACGTCTTATAAAGATATAAGAATAAATCGTTCGTGAGGTAAAAATTGAGTATATTGCATACATTCCAGTCATTAAGAGCAAGTATTGAACAACGTATTATTGGGCAGGAACATTTAACAAATCGTTTGTTGGTAGCGATTTTAGCCGATGGGCATTTGCTGGTGGAAGGCGCACCGGGGTTGGCTAAAACACGAGCTATCAAAGTGTTATCTGATCATATTGAAGGCGACTTTCATCGAGTGCAGTTTACGCCCGATCTTTTACCTTCAGATTTAACAGGTGTGGAAGTATATCGCCCGCAAGATGGTAGTTTTCAATTTCGAAAAGGTCCTATCTTTCATAACCTTTTACTGGCAGATGAAATCAACCGTTCGCCTGCTAAAGTGCAGTCTGCATTGTTAGAAGCCATGGCAGAGCGCCAAATTACTGTAGGCAGCAAGAGCTATGCTTTGCCTGATTTATTTTTGGTGATGGCAACGCAAAACCCTATTGAGCAGGAAGGCACATATCCTTTGCCTGAAGCTCAGCTCGACCGCTTTTTATTGCATGTTAGCATTGATTACCCTGATGCCGATGCCGAGCAAAAAATCTTACAATTATCCAGAGATGAAGCGGCTTCAAGCCGTGAAAAGCAAGGCGAACCAAGTGCATTATTAACCCAAGAACTATTGTTTCAAGCTCGCCAAGAAGTGTTAAACCTGCATGTGGCTGATGCACTTGAGACTTACATGGTGCAGTTGATTATGGCAACGCGAAGCAATCATACGCAGCAGGGGGTAGTGCAACATTTGCAATATGGGGCAAGCCCAAGGGCAACCATTGCTTTGGATAGATGTGCTAGAGCCCTTGCATGGTTGGATGGTAGAGATTTTGTTACCCCTGAAGATATTCAAAGCATAGCTTTTGATGTGTTGCGTCATCGTTTGTTGCTCAACTACGAAGCTGAAGCATCAGGTCTAACCACAGATGATGTGATTCATCAGCTGATTGCGCAGGTGGCAGTACCGTAAGCAGTGGCGATGATAAAGGTGATGTCGCATGTCTAGCGCTACCCAACCCCAGCTTCAACAACTGATTGCCATGCAGCATCAAGCTGCGGCTATGGCTGTGCGCCGCAAGTATATTCGCTCTGCCATGAGTGGAGCGCATGTGTCTAAGCTACGTGGTCGGGGTATGGAATTTGATGAGGTTCGCCTTTATCAACCGGGTGATGATGTGGGCAGCATTGATTGGAAGGTGACTGCGCGAAAAGGTAAACCACATGTGAAGCTGTACCGAGAAGAAAGAGAACGCCCAGTGTTGATTGCTTTGGACTATCGCAAGTCTATGTTTTTTGCGACCCAAGG
>JALUNK010000144.1 GCA_027055255.1 Ghiorsea sp. | reverse complement strand
CGCTACCCCCAACAATATTCAATTGGAGTTGCAACACCTTACTCACCACTTGATATGAAACACTGGCAAGCTGAGGTTCAGCCGCTGAGTCATCATAAACAACCAAATCTGTTTTTAAGCCGCAACTGCTTAACAGCAAGAAACATAGCGGCAACAACAAACGCATTAGTTGTTGAATTGTTTCATCCACTTGGCGCACTGCAACCGCACCTGTTCAGGGGCAGTTCCACCCGTATGGTTACGTGCTGCCACACATGCCTCTACAGACAAAGCTTGTACCATGTCCAAGGTTAAACGTTGATCAATGGCTTGGCATGCAGCATGTGGCATTTCATGCAACTCAATATTGTCTTTGATACAATATGCCACCGATTTACCCACAATTTCATGCGCATCACGAAATGGAACACCCGCGCGTACCAAAGCATCTGCCAAATCTGTTGCCGTAGAAAAACCAGAGCCTGCAGCTTTATGCATATTCGCAACATTAGCTTTTAAGCCAGGTAACATATCACCAAATACTCTTAGGCAACCTTCAAGGTTATCAAAAGCATCAAAAATCGCTTCTTTATCTTCCTGCATATCTTTGTTGTATGCCAAAGGTAACGACTTCATGGTCATCAAAATAGACATCAATGCACCCACAATACGCCCTGCTTTGCCGCGCACCAATTCTGGCATATCAGGGTTTTTCTTTTGTGGCATAATGGATGAACCTGTACAAAACGCATCAGGCAAATCAATAAAGCTAAATTGTGCACTCATCCATAAAATCAATTCTTCTGAAAAACGCGACAAATGAATCGAACAAATCGACGCTGCTGATAATAACTCCATAATAAAATCACGATCAGACACTGCATCCAAAGAATTGGCGCAAGGTGCGTCAAAGCCCAATAGTTCTGCCGTTTGTTCACGGTTAATCGGGAATGTTGTGCCTGCTAATGCCGCAGAACCTAGCGGACACTGATTCATGCGCCTTCTAGCATCTGAAAAACGTGCATAATCACGGCTAAACATCTCAACATAAGCCAGCAAGTGATGTCCTAAAGTTACAGGCTGTGCAGTTTGCAGGTGCGTGAAACCAGGCATGACCGTTTCAGCATGTTCATCCGCAAGTTTAACCAACACGCTCTGCAAATGTTTGATACGCACCATTAAATCATCTGTACGTTTTCTTAAATAAAGTCTTGTATCCGTACCCACTTGGTCATTGCGTGAACGTGCAGTGTGTAAACGTTTACCTGCATCACCAATGATGTCAGTTAGCCGCTTTTCAATGTTCATGTGTACATCTTCAAGCGTAATCGTAAATTCAAATTCACCAGCTTCTATTTCTTTCTCAACCTGATTCAAACCATCAAGAATCAGTTTTAAATCTTCTTCACTTAAAATACCCTGTGCCGTAAGCATAGTGGCATGCGCGCGAGAACCCGCAATATCTTCGGCATACATACGCGCATCAACATGTGTTGATGCATTAAAGGCTTCTACAAAAGCATTCGTTGGCGCTTCAAAACGCCCACCCCAAGGTTTATCCGACATGAACTGCCTCCTTAGTATTTTCTACTGCATCAACCATACGACGTGATGATGGCGTAGATTTTTCTTCAGGGCGAATGCCTAACTTTTTAAAGAAGGCTCTATCTTGCTCAGCTTCTTGGTTACCCGTGGTCAGCAATTTTTCCCCATAAAAAATGGAATTTGCACCTGCTAAAAAGCATAAAGATTGCATTTCTTCGCTCATCACTTCACGCCCTGCGGAAAGGCGCACATGCGAAGAAGGCATGGTAATACGCGCTACAGCAATGGTGCGGATAAAATCAAAGTTATCCAAGTCTTCCACATCTGCCATGGGTGTACCTTCAACTTTCACCAGCATATTAATGGGCACAGACTCAGGGTGTGGCTCCATGCGTGCCAGTTGAGCAATCATGCCCGCACGATTACGAATCGCTTCGCCCATACCAACAATACCACCACAACATACACTCATGCCTTGGCTGCGCACATTCTTCAAGGTATCCAAACGTTCTTCATAGGTACGTGTGGAAATAATGGTTTTATAAAATTCAGGGTCAGAATCAAGGTTATGATTATAATAATCCAAACCTGCATCTTTAAGCTTTTTAGCTTGTTCGGCATCCAACATACCC
>JALUNK010000143.1 GCA_027055255.1 Ghiorsea sp. | reverse complement strand
ATGATTCCATGTGTGCCAAGCTTACGATTTGGGCGCCTGACTGGGAACATGCAGTCACCCGTTCACAACGTGCACTTAAAGAGTATGATATTCGAGGTGTGAAAACCACATTGGCATTTTATCGTAATATTGCCTTATCAGACGTATTTCTTGCAGGTCAGTTCGATACTGGTTTTATGGATCAACACCCTGAACTGCTCGATTATAAACCATTTGAAGCCCGTGAAGATATTGCAGCAGCTGTAGCAGTTGCCATTGCAGCGCACGCAGGATTGTAGGAAAAGGATTAAAACATGACACAAACTAAGAAAAAATTAGCAATTACGGAACTTGCCTTACGTGATGGACACCAATCTTTATTGGCTACCCGTATGCGTTTGGATGATATGTTGCCCATTTGCGAAAAAATCGACCAAATTGGTTATTGGTCAGTAGAAGCATGGGGTGGTGCAACCTTTGATACCTGCCTTCGCTACCTAAAAGAAGGCCCATGGATGCGTTTGCGTGAATTAAGCAATGCCATGCCTAACACCAAAATCCAAATGCTTCTTCGCGGTCAAAACCTATTGGGTTACCGTCATTATGCTGATGATGTAGTGCGTAAATTTGTTGATATGGCTGCTGCCAATGGTGTTGATGTATTCCGCACCTTTGATGCGATGAATGATTTGAGAAATGTGCGTACTGCAATTGCCCAAGTCAAAGAAAATGGTAAACATGCGGAAGGTACCATTTGTTATACCACAAGCCCTGTTCATACCTTGGACTATTTCGTCGATTTGGCGAAAGGTTTTGAAGATATGGGCTGTGATACACTTGCCATTAAAGATATGGCAGGGCTATTAACACCTGTTGCCACGAAAGAGCTTATTCTTGCGCTTAAAGATGCGCTTGATATCCCACTTCACCTGCACTCTCATTCTACATCAGGTGTAGCTGAAATGGTACAATGGGAAGCCGTTCATGCAGGTTGTGATATAATAGACACTGCAATTTCACCACTTTCAGGTGGCACTTCGCATCCAGCAACAGAATCGATGGTGGCAGCTTTTGCGGGCACTGAATATGATACAGGCTTGGATTTGGATGCACTTCAAGATGTCGCTGCTTATTTCCGCGATGTTCGCAAAAAATATGCTCGATTTGAATCGGATGTCACCCGCGTTGATACGCGTGTATTTGTAAACCAAATCCCTGGCGGCATGATTTCAAATCTTGCCAACCAGTTAAAAGAGCAAGGCGCATTGGATAAAATGGATGACGTATTGGACGAAATCACCAATGTTCGTAAAGACTTTGGTTACCCATCCTTGGTCACACCAACCAGTCAAATTGTAGGTACACAAGCTGTGCTCAATGTCGTTTCTGGCAAGAAATACAGCGTCATTACTGAAGAAACCAAAAATTACCTTAAAGGTATGTACGGCAAAGCTTTGGGTGAAATCAATGCTAAAGTTCAGAAAAAAGCCTTGGGTGATGAAGAAGTTATTTCTGTACGCCCTGCTGATTTAATTCCTAATGAATTGGATGCCTTAACCCGTGAAGTGGGAGATCGTGCCAAATCAGTGGAAGATGTTTTGTCGTATGCCATGTTCCCAACCATTGCTTTGGAATTTTTTGCAGAGCGCGAATCAGGCAACTTTAACCCTGAACCTTTAGAATTAGAGGTAGATACAACAACCTCGTCAGTTGCAGCCCCAGCGCTTGCACCGACTGAATTCAACATCACCATCCATGGTGAAGAATACCACATCAAAATCGAAGGTACGGGTCATGTTGAAGATGATTTGAAACCGTATTACGTGAAAGTTGATAATGTTTTAGAAGAAGTTTACTTGGAAACTTTAACGGAAATGGTACCAACACTTGATGGTCGTAGCATTGATGCTGGCAAAGTATCTAAAGGCTCTAAACGCCCTAAAGCGCGTAATGATAGTGATGTCACCACGCCAATGCCTGGTCGTATTGTTGCAGTAAACGTCAGCGTTGGTGATGCAGTTCAAGCAGGTGATACCATCGTAACGGTAGAAGCCATGAAAATGGAAAACCCTGTTCATGCTCCTGTTGCAGGTACTGTGAAAGCTATTCATGTGGTAGAGGGTGACACAGTAAACCCTGATGAATGCTTGATTGAAATTGAGTAAATCACGCGCATAAAC
>JALUNK010000142.1 GCA_027055255.1 Ghiorsea sp. | reverse complement strand
ATGTTATAATCATGCAAACGAACCCATTGATTAAGTTTTACCTTGGCCTTTTTACTCTCCACTTCCTCATCAGCTTCCTGAATCCTAAGCGCCAATTGATACGCCACCTTATAGTTGGTGTAATTCTTCAACACATCCAAAATAAAACCTTCTTCAATGGCTTGGCGCATGGAATACACATGATACGCCGCAGGTTTATTTTCCTTAGATGGTGGTTCATTGGGATTAGGCAAACGACCAAACAGTTCAAGGGTTTTGGTTTTGGGCGTGGCTGTAAATGCAAAATAACTCAAATTACCTGAAGCCCTGCGAGATGCCACTGCTGCATCCAGAATATCTTCACTGGTAAGTTCTCTGTCTGTATCGGCAGGTGCATTTTCTTTGCCACCCATCATCAATACTTCTTTGAGTTGCCTAGCCGTTGAGCCCGACTGCGATGAATGCGCTTCATCTGCAATAATAGCGTACTTACGCTCTTTAAGACTGGTGCTGTTCTCAATGGCTTTAAGCACGAATGGGAAAGTTTGAATGGTCACAATAATAATCGGCTGCGAGCTTTCTAAAGCTTTAGCCAGCTTCTCCGATTTTGAACCATCCCCTTCATTGCGATTGATGCGGCCAACCACACCATCGGTATGTTCAAACTGGTAAATGGTATCTTGAAGCTGGTCATCAAGCACCGTTCTATCGGTTACGATAATCACTGAATGGAATTGCTTCTCACCTTTATCATCATACAAGGATGAGAGTTGATGTGCTGTCCAGGCAATGGAGTTTGATTTTCCTGAGCCTGCTGAATGTTGAATAAGATATTTATGACCTGCACCATTGTTATGCGCATCATTCACTAATTTATTGACCACATCCCATTGATGGTAACGTGGGAATATCATGGTTTCTTTCTTGTATCGTTTACCCTGCCAATCTTCTTTTTCTTCAATCTGCAAATGCATAAACCGCGCTAAAATATTCAGTAGGTTGTCGGGCAGCAACACCTCATTCCACAAATAATCCGTGGCATATTGATTGATGTCTTCAGGCACATCATTTCCCGCACCGCCATCTTTCGTGCCTTTGTTAAATGGTAAAAAGAATGTTTCAGCTCCTTCCAAGCGAGTTGCCATATAAACTTCATACTGGCTCACTGCAAAATGTACCAATGCACCACGTTTAAAGGTGAGTAGCGGCTCTTTCTTCTTGGTGGTGGGGTCAATGGGTGGTCGTGTGGTTTTATATTGGTTAATCGCATTTTGTACTGCTTGTTTGAACTCTGATTTCAGCTCGAGTGTGGCGACAGGCAAACCATTCACGAACAACACCAAATCAATCCGCCATTTCTTGGCTCTTGCACCCGTCTCAGCTTCGTATTCATCCGTTGCCCAAGGTGAATACACCAGCTCTGGCACAACCCGTAAGCGGTTCTTCTCATATCGCGCTAAAGTATCAGGGTTTAAATCATGTTCAGGTTTGAATTGGCATAGGTTAAAGCGTGTACCACGGTCTTTGATGGGATGACGCAAAACGCCAAGTGTACCAAAAGTGCGCATTTCTTTATGGGCTGCATTGGGGTCTGCTTTATCCAGTTGTTGGGCTACGCGCTCTAAGAATTTTTGTTCGGGATTATTGGGATAAAGCTTACAATATTTCTTCCATTGCTCTGGTTGGGTATCTTGCACAAAGCCAAGCAAGTCTTCTTCATACAAAGCAAGCTCTCGATTATAGTTTTCAGGCTTGCCCAGCAGCCAACCACTGGCGACCAACTGCCTAATCATATCATTCTGAAATGTTAATTCGTTCTCTTTGCCCATGCTTACCTCTCCCCAACGTATGCCCGAATGCTATCTGCCGATTCCTCTAGTCCTTTGAATATCGGTTCTACCACTTCTGATGGAAAACCTTTAGGCAGCATCGCTTCAACATCCTTCAATACCTTTGGTGTTGCCATCATCAAATCATTGATCATCTCACCTACTTCATCACCCAATCCAAGCTTATCTGCAACATCAAAGAAGTGTCTCAGCGAAATATCTTTAAGTTTGTAATGTGTGTTTTTAGTGCGAAATGCCATCGCCAGTTTTGCATCATGCCAGCTCAAATGACTCGAACCTTTACCTATAATCGGCCAGACCGATAACACATCATAAATCGGTGTCATACAATACATGCCATCTTTCTCATGAAAAAGGCTAAAGTTTTTAGCATGACCATCAGTTGCCGCAAGCATCCAGAAAAGCACCTGCGCTTTAAAAAAGTGGATTCTGTCTTGCTGCGAAACTCGTGAGCCGCGTAATAACTTCAATATATCGGCCATACCAGGACCGCCATCTGCTTCATACTTTAACGAAGGTGGTTTACCCAATGCCTGACACATATCCTCTTGTGGTAACCTAAGCCAATATTGACCATTCCCAACCAGCTTGCGGTCAAAGCGTTCCACCACCAATACTTTGCTATCACCAAACTGCTCGACTTCACATGAAGCTATCGGAATACCATAAGCCGCCATAATTTTTGAGCATAACCATTCATTTTCAACCGATGTGCTCATATCTGCGCGCATATTGCCCACCAATCCAAGTGGTAATTTAAGGATATGCGTGGTCGGCGTTTGCGCCACTGGTAAACACCATTGATGGTTGTGCCAAGTCAGTGCTGTTTTCTCTTGAGCGCCAGCTATTGAAATACGAAAGTCGTCATCACTTCCAGTGCCCATAGGTTGACTGACAACTGCATGAAGCTGCTTCTCCACTTCTTGTTCAGAAAGTGGTTTAACTTGAATGCTATCCCACCCAATGGGCTCTTCTCCTTCGGGGAGCAACTGGATTGCGCCTACACAATCCCGACCAATCTCAGCAAGCAATGCAAAAGGTGATTTGTCTTTGGTGGCAAACTTCTTCTGAATCCTTTGGCGAATAGCTTCGCTATCTGGCAATAGGTTATCAAAGTAGTTCTCAACTACATCACCCGTAAAAGGCGAGTTGCCAGGTTTAAAAGGCATAGATAAAGATAACACCCGCCTGGATGGGTGGCTTAACCATGATTCTGCATACTGGAATTGTTGAGGCTTGTTTTTTGAAACCAGCCAACTACCCACCAGCTCACCGTTCATCCACACATTCAAGGCACGACGGTTTTTTGATTTACGCTGAATTACCACGATTCAGTATCAGCTTGTTTGTGATTATTCGTGTTACGCTCACGAACAATCAAATCCATATCCAGTTCAGCAAGAATATCGACAATACGCTCGAAATTAACCTTTTCGGGATGAGCTTCATTTCGAGCAAATACACGCTGGGATACGCCCAGCTTCTTACCCATTTTTTCTTGTGTTCGCCCTAGTTTTTTTCGTTTACTTTTGAGTATATCTGAGAGCTGTGTTGCCATTGAAATTTTGTATTCCATACATTCACCTCAGAGCCAAGGCTAGAGCATAAAAGCTCTAAAGTAAATATAGACCTTTAAAGCACTAAAATATAAATAGACTTTTATGGGACTAAGATAAATGTTTTACGGTTAAATGCGGCGAATCGTTCCTTGCTTCGTAAGTTTTGAAAGAGCTTTATCAATATTTGCACGCGAGAAATCACCCGCAAAATCATTCGGGCTAAAAGACCAACCCCTTCTGCGACCATACATCCTTGAAACTATTTTATCTTCAATGCTTTACATGATTATCACCAACATATTATTTCAGAAAAATAAGGTGCTTCTTCTGAATTTATATAGCAAAATTTAAAGGTAGTTTGCCACAGTAGCCACTAAAATGGAGCTTTTTGATTAGCCGCCATGATTCCATTCATAACGTACCTTCAAGCGATTAAGAAGCGTATTCCATGGTAAGATTTCCTCATGTTGCATTCTACCAACAACAATGCCAGGAGCTACACCAATGCGCTTGGAAAAAGAGCGAATGGCTTCATCTGTACGATTCAACATCGCCAATTGCTCCGAGTTCTGTTTGGTAATAAGTATGTTTCGGGCAAATTCATTGGCTTCATCTTCATGCTGATTATCCAATTCTTTTGTTTCTATAAAAAGCATCTTCTTACCATGCAGCAAAAGATGAGCGGCTTCATGAAAAAAGGAGAACCAAAAATGGTCGTTAGTTTTATAGCGAAAACTAAGCATAAGTAGTGCTTTATTTGAGCCAACCCACTTGGTTGCACCAGAAGCAGGGCAACCTGTAGGCACTGGTTCAAAAACAACGGCAACACCTGCACCAGCACATGTTTCCACAATAGCAGGCTTAAACACTTGAGGGTCGGTTTCTTGGGTTAATGCTCGCAAATCATCAAGAGTCGCCCTAAATGCAGTCTTATCAAAAGAAGCCGTTACCATTTCATTTGCTTGCCGCTCGCCCTGCCTTAACCAAGCAGCTACCGCTCCAGGGGTTTTGGGTTGTTTTTCACTGGCTTGGAAAGCAGCAAGAGGTTCTGCATATTGTGCGCGCCATGCATCCACAGAAGCGACACCAAAAAACTTTAATAGTTCAGAAACCTGTTCAGTTTTCTTTTGGTATTTATCCGCCCATCCAAAGTTAATCATTTTGGCTACAGGTAGTTCTTTTAACCAATCCACATCTGCCTCAAGAGCTTCAAGGGACCTCTCTCTGGCAAGTGCCTCTCTATATTGTACTTCACGACTCATCCAGAATCGAGCTGTACTGCCTAAAACACGTTCAAGCTTAATAGCAGCATCCTCAGTAAGCGTTGATTTACCATTAATAAGGTGGCTGACATGTTTAGTTGTAAAGCCTATACGTTCAGCAAATTCAGTTTGCTTCCAGCCGCGCTCTTCCAGCAAGTCCAAAATCGTATCACCTGGAGGGGAAACCCAATCAGGAGAAAAAGTTGTTGTTTGTTCAATCATGATAATCCCCAATAAATACAATGTTGATTTTCACTACTTCATGCCAAGCTATTGAACCATCCTTACTCAAAGGAACAGGCTCATCCACACTCTCAAATACCAATCTGCAAGCACCATGCAAAGAAATTGCAAATTGCCCTGCCCTATCTCCTTTTAAGGGATGTGGCTTGCCTATGTGAATCTCTGAAAGGTTTAATGCCGCTTGCAAATCACTTAATCGACTCCAAAGTTTCCGAGCACTTGCAGCACCAAGTTTACGCTCCATGATTCGACGTTGTTCACAAATCTTTTGTATATCGATACCTGAAAAGAAAATCTCCATTGCCGCGAATGTTATATATATTTACCTGATGGGTAAATCCTTTTTTATCTCTTGCCCCATTTCAACCGTTGCCGCTTTCAAATATATTTCCATATCTTTTATCGGCCACAGACATTCGTTGGACTTCATACCTTTGACCGTTGCAGGACGATTATTAAGCCTAGCCGAAGTGCTATAAGGTAAAAGCTCCATCACATCGCCAACATCGTATAATATTGCAGCCAACTCCATCACACGCACTGTGCGCATAGAGCCTTGCACCGAACGGTTGCAATGGGTGTCAAAGCAAGCAGGCGTAAGTAGAGCCAATGATTTCTCAATCAAATGCGTATCGTAGCCCGATTTCAGTAGTGTATTGGCAAACAAATCCTGAAAGTAATAATCAAGATTGGCAAAATGCTCCTGTTTTAAGCCTGCCATAAAAAGTACAAAACGCGTTTTATCGTGGCAAAACATGATGCAGTTATGCTGATGAATAGTGTAGAGGTTGGCATGCCAGCTTCCCAAAGGGTTAGGCTCATCCAAAGGGGTATCGCTAACATGCGGCAGCTTGGCGGCTAACTTTTTTGTGCAGTGTATAATCATTTATTTACCCCATAGGCCACTAATCGGTATGGCATATAAACCATCACCAAATGACAGCGGGATCTCACCATCAAAGAACACAACACCAATTTTCCAAGATTCTCTTGCTAGAGACTGAAGCTTCCTCAACCCCTTGAAGTCCTTCTCCGTTACCGTCGCTGCTGCTTTAACTTCCACTGCGACCATTCCACCACCATGCTGCTCCATAACGATATCCACTTCGTACTGGTCTTTATCCCGAAAGTGATAAAACTTGATATCTGAATCACTCCAGCTTGCCTGTCGTCGTAACTCATTATAAATAAAACTTTCTAAAAGATGGCCAAGCATTGTTCGGTCACTATCCAATTGTTCAGCAGATAGCCCCAGTAGAGCCGATGCTAGCCCCGTATCACTCATATGCACTTTTGGCGTTTTGATTAAGCGTTTACTTCTATTGCTATGCCATGGCTGTAACACATCTACCAAAAATACATTTTGTAACAACGTAAAATAGGAGTCTACTGTTTGGCGACTCATCTGAAAAGGTGATGCAAGCATCTGTTTATTTAGTAGCTGTGCGCTTTGATTAGCTGCAAGTTGTAAAAGCTTAGGCATAGCCTCTAAGTTACTGATACGCGCCAAATCTCTAATGTCACGCTGTACCAAGGTATCAATGTAGTTGGTATACCATTGGCTTTTACGCCTTGAAGTTGGTCGTTGTAATGGTTCTGGAAATCCACCTTCAACTACAAATTCTGCCAGCTTTGGGCCAAGTTTTTCTAATACGCCAACTGTAAACTCCCCACAAAGAAGCTGTTCTAATAATCCTTTGCCACTATTTTCAATTTCACAGCGTGATAGTGCATGCAAATGAATGATCTCTATACGGCCTGCTAAGGAGTCAGAAAGTTTAGGCAATAGCATCACATTGGCAGAGCCTGTAAGCAGAAAGCGCCCTGAAGTACGCTTCTTATCTACTGCATGTTTAATTGAGCTAAATAGCTCTGGCACATGCTGTACTTCGTCTAAGATCACTTTATCTGCTAAACGATCTACAAAGCCAATAGGGTCAGCTTTGGCTGCGGCAACTAAGTTTACATCATCAAAGGATAGGTAGGTATATCCGCGCAGGTCACCAACCTTCTTTGCTAGCGTGGTCTTCCCACACTGGCGCGGCCCATGAACCAGCACTACGGGAGTATCATCTAACGCTTCTTCTAAGTGCTGCTGTAGCAAACGCGGATAGCTCATATCAGTCACCTCGGCTGATAGTAAAGCCAGAATGCGTCTAATTGTAAAGTTTCATATCGTCCAATTGTAAAGTTTAGTGCCGTCTAATTGTAAACTTAAAGTCATCAATATAAAAAACGGTTTATCAAACCGATTCTTATCGGTGGTTTTAGCCGTCCAAACGCGAAGGGATAAACTCGCATGCACCACTCAAGACTAGGTACCGTAATTCTAACTTTATTTCACTTTAATCCGCGATATTTAATGGCAAAAATATCTGGGATATAGGTGTTAAGTTTGCTTGTTTCAATAAATTCTATATTATTTTTCCATAAATATTAGAAATATGGTATTATTATAACAAATTTCCATAGGCTATAAGGTTTTTATATGATGAAGAAGGCAGGGTATTCGGCACTGAAGGAGATGTATGGCTTGCCAGACATTACTCACCATGTCACATCATACATTGTGTCAGGCGCACGAAAAACGGTTGATCATCAAGAGTATTATCCACCAATCTATGCAGCAGAAGATACATTGGGTGGTCATCTGGAGTTTGCCCTCAAGTTTGAAGGTGTAAACTTGGGATTGCTCGCTGAACTGTTTGCCGTAGCTCCTATCAATGATCTTGTCAGCTATATTCAATCTAAACCCAGTGGCATCAATACCCGTCGAGCTTGGTTCTATTATGAATTTTTGATTGGTGAACAACTGGATATTCCAGACCTTGATTCAACAGTTGGGTATGTCGATGCGCTCGATTCAAAAGCCTATGTGGTTCGGGCAGGAGTACGTATGCAACGCTATCGGGTGCGCAACAACCTTCTTGGCAACCAACACTTCTGCCCTGTTGTGCGCAAAACAAAAGCTCTAAAACAGTATTCATGGGAAGGTATGCGTGATCATGCGGCAGCAATCGTAAGCTCGTATGATGCAGAAACACTGGCGCGGGCTGTGAACTATCTTTATACAAAAGAGACGCGCTCATCGTTTGCAATTGAGCACGAAGAGCCAACGGCAACAAAAATGGAGCGCTTTGGTAAAGCCCTTCAGTCCGTGCGTAAATTTCCGCATTTGGATAAGCAGGCATTGATAGACCTTCAGAGCATTATGCTTGATGAACGCTTTGCCGCATCAGATTATCGTGATGATCAAAATTATGTCGGTGAGACCGTCGGACGAAGAGAGATATTCCACTTTATTTCACCCAAACCAGAAGATGTGTCACAACTTATGCAGGGGTTGATTGATTTCTTGGCAAGCAGTGATGATATAGATCCTGTGGTTGTGGCGGCTGTGGCATCCTTCGGCTTTGTGTTTATCCATCCATTTGGTGATGGCAATGGCAGAACCCATCGCTATATGATCCACCATACATTGGCGAATCGTGGGGTTACACCTGAAGATGTAATTTTTCCAGTTTCGGCAACGATGCTAAACCATGTGCATGAATATGATGCGTGCCTCGAATCGTTTTCTAAAGCCATTAAGCCGCTGATTGATTTTGTGTCGAATGATGATGCCTCGATAGAAGTATTGAATGAAACGGTAAACTTATACCGATATTTCGATGCCTCACGAATGGCGGAATATCTCTATGCATGTGTTGATGCGACGATTGAAGG
>JALUNK010000141.1 GCA_027055255.1 Ghiorsea sp. | reverse complement strand
GGTCTATTCTTACCCGGGCCCATCAGTTTTGGTATTCACGGCAAGTATTATGATAAGTGGTGGATGTCACCCATCAAACGCACCATGCATATTTTCTCGGTAGACCCCAGCGATTCCATGGCCATGAAAACATTGATTCAACATGTCAAAGAAGGACATAAAGTCGTCATTTTCCCTGAAGGACGCATCAGTAACACGGGCTCTTTGATGAAGATATATCCTGGCCCTTCTCTGATTGCCGATAAAGCCGATGCTCATGTTTTACCCATACGTATCAATGGCGCTCAGTTTACCCCTTTCTCCCGTATGCAAGGACTGTTAAAAATTCGAAACTTCCCCAAAATAACTTTGGATATCTTGCCTGCTCATAAGCTTGATTTAGAAGATGGTTTAACCAGCCGAGAACGCCGCAAAAAAGGTGCGCAAGCTTTAGAAGACATCATGCGTAATATGCTCTTTGAGACATCCAATTATAAAATGCGCCTTTGGGATAGTCTGCTTCTTGCATCTGAAGTTCATGGTAAAGACCATGAAATCATTGAAGATTTAGAGCGTACCCCCTTATCTTATAGCGATATATTTACACGCACTATGGTGCTGCAACAGCTTCTTCCCAAGTCTATCAAACATGGTGAGCGAGTCGGCTTATTGTTGCCCAATGCCAATGGTTGTTACATCACATTTTTTGCCATGCAAGCCAGAGGTGCCGTGCCTGCCTTATTGAATTTCACCATGGGCGAAAGTGCTACAACCGCAGCACTAGAAACAGCAACGATTCAGACCGTACTTACCTCCAGAAAGTTTATCGAAGCTGGTGAGCTTGAGCATCTGGTTGAAACCATAGAGAAAAAAGCAGAAGTCGTTTATTTAGAGGACTTGCGTGAGAAACTATCACTTTTTCATAAGCTTAAAGGTTTATTCATGGCAAAATTTCCAAGCCTTGGTATCAAGCGTCTGATAAAGAATATTGATTCCTCTGATACTGCTGTTGTCCTTTTCACATCAGGTTCAGAAGGTATTCCCAAAGGTGTTGCCCTTTCGCATGAAAATATTTTAGCCAACATCGAACAAATCAACGCCAGCATCCCTTTTAACACTCAAGATGTTTGCTTGAATGCGCTGCCATTCTTCCATTCGTTTGGCTTAACCGCAGGCTCCATGCTCACCACACTCAATGGCATCAAAACATTCTTTTATCCATCGCCTTTACACTACAAGATTATACCTGAAGTGGCTTATGATATTGATGCGACCATTCTTTTTGGCACCAATGTATTCTTATCCGCTTATGCTAAACATGCACATGCTTATGATTTCCATAGCATGAAATATGCAGTAGCTGGCGCAGAAAAGCTGCAAGATGAGACGCGTGATACATGGATGTATAAATTTGGTGTTCGTATTATTGAAGGTTATGGAGCCAGCGAAACCGCGCCTGTGCTCTCCTTTAATACCCCCACCAACTACAAAACACATACTGTGGGCAGGCTAATGCCTGGTACGCAATATCGCTTAGAGCATGTGCCCGGCATCAGCAAAGGTGGTCGTTTATTTGTCAAAGCACCCAACGTGATGAAAGGTTATTTATTGCATGAAAATCCTGGTGTGTTGTTGCCGCCCGAAGATGGCTGGTATGATACGGGTGATATTGTAGCTATGGATGATGAGGGTTTCCTTAGCATTCAAGGTCGCGCCAAACGCTTTGCCAAAATTGCAGGTGAGATGATTTCTTTAACGGCTGTGGAAGAGCTTTGCAGGCATTGCTGGCCAGACCATGAGCATATCGCTCTTGCATTCTCTGATGCCAGCAAAGGCGAGAAGATTGTGCTGATGAGTACGCTTGAAAAACCGAATCGTAAAGAGCTTATTCAATGTGCACATGAGCACGGCACCAGTGAATTGTGCGTACCACGTCAATACCTTTATGTGTCTGAAGTGCCACTACTGGGCACGGGTAAAATCCATTATGTCGCTGCCCAAGCTTTAGCTGAGAAAATGCTTGCGCCAAAAGATGAATAACAACCTCAAAAAGCTTCTTCTTGCCCAATTCTTAACCGCACTAGCTGACAATGCCATTCTGTTTGTTGCCGTGGCTATGGTCATGCAAGGTGCGCTTAGCGGTGACTGGTATATTCCAGCACTTCAAGGCTGTTTCTTGGTTGCTTTTGTCGTGCTTGCGCCATGGGTAG
>JALUNK010000140.1:8414-8749 GCA_027055255.1 Ghiorsea sp. | reverse complement strand
CCCACCACGATACGCAGTGGAATACCAGTGAGTTCAGCATCTTTGAATTTGATGCCTGGGCTTTCTTTGCGGTCATCCCAGACCACATCAATACCAGCATCTAAAAGCTTATGATAAATCTTTTCAGATGCGGCAAATGCAGTTTCACTTTTACCCAGCGTTATCACGGAGATTTGGAAAGGCGCAAGGTTAACCGGCCATTGAATCCCGTACTCATCATTGCATTGCTCCACCACGGCAGCCATCAGGCGCGAGACACCAATGCCGTAGCAACCCATAGTCGCTACAGCACGTTTTCCGTTTTCATCTTGAAACAATACTTCCATAGGTTTAGC
>JALUNK010000140.1:0-8404 GCA_027055255.1 Ghiorsea sp. | reverse complement strand
GGTTTAGCGTAAACTGTACCCAATTCAAAGATGTGACCCACCTCAATACCGCGAGACATTTCGATTTTGCCTTCATGGCACTTGCCGCAAGTATCACCCACTTTGGCTTCTCGCAAATCAGCAAAGCTAACATCACTTAAATCACGGCTGATATTCAAACCTGTGATGTGGTAATCATATTTATTTGCACCGGCAATCAGCCCCACTTCATCTTGCAGTGAAATGTCGATAAACACAGGGCATGTTAAGCCCATAGGGCCTGCAAAGCCTGTGACCGTACCAGCTGCTTCCAACTGCTCTTTGGATGCAAGCTCCATTTCATCAGCGCCTATGGCTCGTGCCAATTTAATCTCTTGCACGTTATCCGTACCACGCACACATGCAGCCACAACCTGACCATCCGCTTCGCCACCCACAGCAACATAAATCAGTGTTTTGAGCAAAGTTGAAGGCTCAACCTTGAGGAATGATGCCACATCTTCTACGGCAGTTTGTTTGCGCGTTTCGACTTCACCAAGCTCCGTATCAATGCCTTGATAAGTGATTGGTGTGGACAATGCTTTTTCAACATTCGCTGCATAATCACATGCTGAACAATGGGCAATTAAATCTTCACCAGATTCTGCCAACACATGAAATTCATGGCTGGATGAACCGCCAATGCTGCCATTATCAGCTTCTACAGCTCGGAATTTTAAACCCAAGCGATTGAAAATACGGTGATACGTTTCAAACATATTTTTGTATTCAGCAGCCAAACATTCAGCATTGGCATGAAAGGAATACGCATCCTTCATCACAAACTCGCGACCACGCATAAGTCCGAAGCGTGGGCGGATTTCATCACGGAATTTATTTTGCACTTGATACAAGTTCATGGGTAGTTGTTTGTATGATCTAAGCTCGCGGCTCATCAAATCGCAAATCACTTCTTCATGGGTAGGACCCAAGCATGATTCATGGTCATGCCTATCCTTAAAGCGCAAAAGCTCTGGCCCATATTTCTCCCAACGCCCTGATTTTTGCCAAAACTCAGAAGGCTGAACCATAGGCATCAATAATTCTTGTGCTCCCGCGCGATTCATTTCTTCGCGCACAATGGTTTCAATGTTTCGAAGTACACGCAAACCTAGCGGCAGATAATCATACACACCCGAAGTGACGCGGCGGATAAAACCTGCTCGCAATAAGAGTTGATGGGATACCACTTCTGCATCAGCAGGGGTATCGCGTAGGGTAGGTGAGAATAACTTAGAATAGCGCATGGCGCACAAGCTAAAGCATCATTAATAGCCTGCAAGAAGATTGTGTTAGCTTTGTGGTTTTGCCCCGTATGCATTATCTTCATCGCTGGGTTTAACCAGCCATACCAAAAGCAGAATGAATAAGACCAACATGATGATACCACTGCTTATCATCAATAAGCTTGATTCTTGCATTGTTCCAATCAAGCCAAAAATCATGCCTATATAAGGCGACATTTGCCACCAACCCGAACGACCCACATCATGAAGTCTACGGGCAGTAATGCTAAAGCTAGGCACGATGACACCAAAAGAGAGCATGGCGAGTACAATTTGAAACACATCGCTTTCTAACATAAAAGATATGCCTGAAAGGACTAAGTAAACAACCAAGTAAATTAAGGTAAACATCCAGTATTCTTCGCGCGTGGAGCGACCTGAGAATACGCCGTATAATTGAAATGCATGGATAAAGTGTTTCATGATTTGTCTCCCACTTAGAAGAGGTTAGATAAGTTTAAGTATTTTTCCAAGCTTCTAAGGATGCTAAAGCTTTTTCAGATACGATTCGTCTGCGTTCAGATTTTTTTAAGCGGCGTTTACCATCACGTTTGGGCGCTGTGGGCAACAAACCAAAGTTAATGTTCATGGGTTGAAAGCTCTGGATGTGTGTACCAGAAATATGACCCAATAATGCACCCATAGCTGTGTCTTCGGGTGGAATGTTCGGCTCTTTACCATGCATGGTGTCCGCAATAAACCTGCCCGCCATCAATCCCATGCTTGCCGATTCCACATAACCTTCCACGCCAGTGATTTGCCCTGCAAACATAATGCGCGGTTCTTTCTTTAATCGCAGTGATTTATCCAAGAGTAGGGGAGATTTGATAAATGTATTACGGTGTAAACTACCCAACTTAAAGAACTCCGCATGTTCTAAGCCTGGAATCATACGAAATACACGCAGTTGTTCGCCATATTTCATTTTGGTTTGGAAACCAACGATGTTGAGCAAACTTTTAGCGCGATTATCTTGGCGAAGCTGCACCACGGCATAAAACTCTTCGCCTGTTTCAGGGTGCTCTAGCCCCACAGGTTTCATGGGGCCAAAGCGGGGGGTATCAATGCCGCGTTCCGCCATGACTTCAATGGGCATGCAACCATCAAAGAAGGGGACATCTTCAAAATCTTTAAATGCCATGTATTCGGCATTCAAAAGCTCATGAATAAAGGTTTTATATTGCTCCTCATTCATAGGACAATTTAAATAATCGCCAGCTTCCCCTTCGACTACATTTTTATCATAGCGCGACTTCCAATAAGCAATATTCATATCGACTGTTTCAGCATCGACCACGGGAGCAATGGCATCAAAGAAGCTTAAATGTTCTTCGCCTGTAAGCTTTTGAATGTCTTGGTATAGCGCATCAGAAGTTAAAGGTCCTGAGGCGATAAGCACGATACCATCTTTGGGAATGGTGGTGATTTCTTCTTTAATGAGGTTAATCAGTGGTTCAGCTTCAAGCTTCTGGGTAATCGTGCTTGAAAACAACTCTCTATCCACGGCCATCGCACCACCTGCGGGCACTTTGCATTCATCGCCTGTCTGCATAATCAATGAATCAAGTTGACGCATTTCTTCATGCAAAAGACCGACTGCATTTTCTAAATTATCTGCGCGAAAAGAGTTGGAGCATACAAGCTCCGCACATTTGTCGGTTTTGTGGGCGGGGGTTGTGGTGTGAGGTCGCATTTCATACAAGTTGACTTCAAAACCCTGCCTTGCCAATTGCCAAGCTGCTTCTGAACCAGCTAAACCTGCGCCTATGATGTGAATGGTTTGTTGCTGGCTCATACTAGTGTTTCTCCATTAAAAGTCTTACAGGTTTATTTTGGCAAAGCTACTTGCCATAAACGCCAGTTGTCCACTGTGCTATTGCTTGGTGATTGCGGATTGCGATTACTATGAAATATAATGGTGTTGTTATCCAACCATGCAGGTCCACCATCGGTGATACCTAAACCCGATGTAATGCTTTGGACTTTCCCTGATTTCAGGTCGAGCACATGGATGAATGTTTGCAAGACATCGCCGCGACTATCACGGTTGGATACAAACACAACACGTTGACCATCAGGGCTGACATCAGGCTCTAAATCAGCAAATGTATTTTTAGTTAGACGCTTTAATTCTGTGCCATCAATGTTTTGCCACCAAAGGTCATAGTTTCCCTTGTCTTCGCGTACAAATACCATGCTCTTCCCATCTGCTGTAAGTGATGCATCAAAGCCATCACCAAGCATAGTCATGGCTTGATTGTCAGGGTTAAAAACAAAGATATAGGGTAGAGAAAATGCGTTTGAGGCACCTGTTTTTGTTTCAGGATACCCTGTTTTTTTTGCCCACAAACGCTCATGATAGATGCGCCATTGTTGGCCAACAAGTTCATGGTTTAATTTGATATTATTATGTTGTTTAATCAAACGAGGTATGCGTGCAGACTCTAATGTGCTATCCACCGCCCAAACATTGCCATCGGCTGCAACATCAAGGTGATTGGGTAATAAGGATGCTACAAATGCTCCTGTGTGCAGACTGCTTTGTTGCTTGCCGTTGCTTAACCAAGGTGTGATATGCCCTAAACGATTGCTGGTATATGCAAAGCTACCATCAGCTAAGGCTACGCCATTACGTAGAATCTCTTGTGAAAAAGTTGAGCTTGCATCTTTAGCCGAGCCATACATGTTATCAAGTTTAATACGCATGATTTGATGTGCCGCACCAATGCGTTGCGAATAGACAAGGTAACCACCTGCAACGGATGGATACGTCATATCGGCAAAAGTATTGTCATACACCAGCGTGGGTGCTTGCTCTGCCCATGCTGGAGAGCTAGCGAGTAAAGATATTGCAAGTATTGTTTTTAGCATATTTATAGTCCTTGTCTGCTTTATGATATGCGTATCTTGAGTGTGAATTGTTAATATATTATTAAAAGATAATATATCCTATTCCTTTAGACGGATACCATCTGCTTCAAGCTCAATTTTTTTGCGTTTGTAAAGCGCGCCCAGTGCCTTTTTAAACATGCCTTTACTTATACCAAATGCCTGTTGAATGGTTTTGGGGTCACTTTTATCATGCAATGCCAAGAACCCACCATTGGCTTTAAGTTTGTATAAAATAAGGTCAGTAATTTCCCCCGTTTTTTCGCTAGGTTTTAAATGCAAGCAAACATCAATTTTTCTATCATCACGAATATTTTGGATGAAGCCTTGTAGTTTCTCACCATGTTTGATGCTACGAATAGCTTCATGCTGGTGCAGTAAGCCGACATGGGTGTTGTTGATAATCATTTGATAACCTAAATCTGTTTTGTTGGCACTCATGAGTTCAACTTCTTGCCCCACTTTGAATTCATCAAGGGTTTCATCATCCAAGAAATCACGAATCTTCATGGAAGCAATAGGGCGGCCCGTTGTACCGTCTTGAAGGATATACACCACATATGATTTCCCAACTTCAGGGCGGTGGGTTTGTTCATCATAAGGCAATAACAAGTCTTTCATTAAACCCCAATCCAAAAAGGCACCCGTATTATTGACATCAATAACTTCTAGGAAAGCAAATTGTCCAACTTGGGCATAAGGTGTGTCCGTGGTCGCAATAATACGGTTTTCAGAATCAAAATAGATAAACACTTCAATGGTATCATCTATTTGCGCTTGTTTGGTGACGTAACGTAACGGTAATAAAATTTCACCCCATTGTTCACCACCATCAAGGTAAACACCAAAATCAACTTTTTTGATGATGCGTAGACTGTTTGTTTTGCCAATGTGAACCATGATACTCTCCTAAGAACGTTGGATGTTGCGAAGCAAGACGGTAAATGTAAAGCAGGCATTCGACATCTTTTGTTATCCCTGCATAATCGCCGCCATGAAAATGATTCCTATTTTGTTTATGACTCTGTTGCTTACGGGTTGTGCAACAGCACAAAATGATTATGACCCGCTTGAGCCCATGAATAGGAAAATTGATAGCTTTAATACAGTCGTGGATGAAGCGGTGCTTCGTCCTGTTGCCAAGGGCTATGTAGCAATTGTTCCAGAAGGGGGAAGAGGTGTAGTCAGCAATTTCTTCTCTAACCTTTTAGAAGTCAACACTGTGGTGAACGATGTATTGCAGGGGAAAATTGTTCAGGGAGCAAGTGATACAACACGTTTTGTAGTGAATTCCACACTGGGTATTTTTGGTCTATTTGATGTGGCATCTGAGTTTGGTTTGAAGCGCCATAAAGAAGATTTTGGGCAAACTTTAGCAGTGTGGGGAGTGGGACAGGGCGCATATATTGTGTATCCATTTTTGGGTCCAAACTCAGTGCGTAACACGCCAGGTACGATTATGAGTTACTTTCTTGATGGGGCAACATACTTCTACTTGGTTGCCAATGCGCCGATTGTTATTGGTGTGACAGCACTGAAATACATCAATGATAGGGCAAAAATTGAAGAGTTTGTAAAACTTCGGGATGAAATGGCGCTTGATGCTTACGTGTTTGTACGCGAAGGGTGGCGACAAAGCAGAATTTATAATATTTATGATGGGCATCCACCAGCAGCAAAACCAAGTGCGGATGAAGATGATGATTTTGCTGATGATGAATTCGATGATGACGAGTTTGGCGATGATGAGTTTGATAACTGATGGACTCACCTGCATTACATTTACTGGCTGAGGCAGCACTAACCCAGCAAGCCAAAAAAATGAGTGTTTTACACGCCCAACCTCATCCTTTGTGGGTTAAACTAGGGCAACAAACAGAAGTTAAATTTTTCCAAACCTTCAAGCCTTATATATTAGAGCTTGAAGCCTTGGGTGTGCAGGTATCGGATAAGTTGGGTGAGTCTGACCTTGTTCTTTTCATTCCCAGTAAAGATAAAAAACAAACCTTGGGTTGGATGGCGCAAGCTTTTACGCATTTGGTTGATGGAGGCAAGCTTTTGATAGCCTGTGAAAACCAATATGGTGCAAAATCTTACGAAGCTGCATTGAAGAAGTTGGCTGGTCATGTTGCTTCAACATCCAAATCCAAATGCCGCGTGTTTTCAGCCAAAAAAACATCGACTTTGAATGTGGATTTGCAACAGCAGTGGCTGAATGATGCTTTGCCAGATGTCCAAAAAAGTCATGGTTTATGGGCGCAATCAGGTTTGTTTAGTTGGAAGAAAGCAGATGTTGGTTCGAGTTTACTTTTGGAACATTTACCCAAACTTTCAGGAAAAGTAATGGACTTATGCTGTGGTTACGGCTTGTTGGCAGCGCATATCATCAAAACATCACCAGAGATGACACATTTATCATTGGTCGAAGCAGAGCGTTTGGCACTGGATTGTGCAGCGAAAAATACTGCTTATTTTGCAGATGTAAGTTTGCATCATTTGGATGCTGCGACAGAACTTTTACCTAAACATATGAATGCCGTGGTGTGTAACCCACCTTTCCACACAGGGCAATCCAGAGATGTAGAGCTTGGGCAAACGATTGTGAACAAAGCTTGTGGTGCGCTAACGCATGGTGGAGAATTGTACCTTGTGGCGAACCGTCAATTGCCTTATGAACATATACTCAAAGAACATTTGCGAGAAGTGGAATGTTTGGCAGCTCAAGATGGTTTCAAAGTGATTCGAGGCAAGAAATAATGGTGCAAAAGTTGGAGCGTTTAGAGAAAATCATGTCTCGTTTGGGTTATGGAGCGCGGCGGGATGTGCCACACTGGATTCGTGAAGGCTGGCTCACGGTGAATGGTGAGAAGCCCAGATCGGCATCGGTCAAAGTGTATGCAGGCGATGTGGAATTAGATGGTGAGCCACTTGATCATCCTTTTGGGCTGACCTTGGTTTATCATAAACCACTAGGCACGGTATGCTCACGCAAAGAAGAAGGACGCATTATTTTTGAAGACTTTCCTGAGCGATGGTTGGGGCGCAAACCGCCACTATCCAACGTTGGCCGTTTGGATAAAGACACATCGGGTTTATTGATTGTCACCGACGATGGACAACTCAACCATCATTTAACCAGCCCCAAGCATCATATTTCCAAAACGTATGCTGTCACCTTGGATAGCCCTTTGCATGGTGATGAAGTGGATACTTTTGCAACAGGCACATTGATGTTAGAAGCTGATGATAAACCATGTTTACCCGCAGAACTGACGATAACAGGTGAACATACAGCGCAAGTGGTGTTGCATGAAGGGCGTTACCACCAAGTGCGACGTATGTTTGCAGCAGTTGGTAATCATGTGACAGCCTTAGAGCGCACGCATACAGGTAATCTATCGCTGGAATCGCTTAACCTGCAAGCTGGTGAGTATCAAACCATTGAGGTTGAAGCCTTAAAACAACGTGTTGGCTAATTTAACACTTGGCAATCTATATTTCTCTCTGGGATGTACTTTGAGGTTGTTTACATAAAAAAGAGCTGGCAAAAGCCAGCTCTTTCTGAGGATGAAATATGAAAGCGTTTTAAGGACGATACTCTTTAGTAAAGTCTACGAATGCTTTGTTTGAAGTTTGAATGCCCTTAAGAACAAGTGTTGAGAACTTTTTAGGGTTGGCGTCAGCTCTATAATTTGCTTTGTGAGAGATGCCTTGAAACATGCCCCCTGTTGTGGAGCCCACAGATTTCTTGAGAGATCCAAAGTCACCAGAAATAATAATTGGATCATCATGTCCTTCTCTTAAAAAGTATGACCCACCATCACCGCCCATAGCATTCTCAGCCAATGTAGCGTTGTAATCTACATCTACGATACGAATACCTAGCTCAGCACCAACACCTGATCCAAAATCAAAGTAGCCATCATCATCGGATCCCATTATAACAAAATTGATCGTAATGACGGGGTAGAGTGCCGTTGCTTTTAACTCGGATGATAAAAAGTTAAAAGATTTCCCGTTGTTATTATTGAAAAAATCAATATACCATAACGGTAAACCAGTGGCTGGAATATCAAGGTAGGCTCTGTTATCACCAGAGTTGAAAGAGCCACCTTCAATGATTATAGAATCCCCACTAGGAGCCGCGAATTCAATGCTATGATAGCCAAGTGTTGCACGCATATCTGCTGCGGAAACAACTTCTCTACCCG
>JALUNK010000139.1 GCA_027055255.1 Ghiorsea sp. | reverse complement strand
GGTAACAACATAATCAATGCTTGGTTCAAATGCGGCAAAGGTTTCACCTGTAATATCATTTGGGATTTCATCAAGCGTATAACCAACGGCTAATTTTGCTGCAATCTTAGCAATCGGGAAACCTGTAGCCTTGGATGCAAGCGCAGATGAGCGAGACACGCGTGGGTTCATTTCAATGACAATCAAACGTCCGTCTTCAGGATTGACCGCAAATTGAACATTTGAGCCACCTGTTTCCACACCGATTTCACGAAGAATTGCAATCGATGCATCACGCATTTTTTGGTACTCTTTATCGGTCAATGTTTGTGCAGGGGCAACGGTAATTGAATCGCCAGTATGAACACCCATCGCATCAAAGTTTTCAATGGAACAAATAATCACACAGTTATCTGCATGGTCACGCATCACTTCCATTTCATATTCTTTCCAACCAATGATAGATTCTTCCACCAAGATTTCATCGGTGGGTGATGCATCAATGCCTGATGCTGCTATTTGTTCAAACTCTTCAGGGTTATAAGCAATACCACCACCAGAGCCGCCCAAGGTGAACGAAGGGCGAATAATAATCGGATAACCAATTTCATCCGCTAAATCACGCGCTTCTTGCATAGAATGGGCAAAACCACCGCGTGCCATTTCTAAGTTAATCGCATCCATAGCCTTTTTAAAGCGCTCTCTATCTTCTGCTTTATCAATAGCATCGGGCTGGGCACCAATGAGTTGTACATTGTACTTGTCCAACACACCATGTTTGTTAAGTGATAACGCACAGTTCAGCGCAGTTTGACCACCCATGGTTGGTAAAATCGCATCAGGACGCTCTTTTTCAATAATCTTTTCAACCACTTCCCAAGTGACTGGCTCAATATAAGTTGCATCCGCAAACTCAGGGTCTGTCATAATTGTTGCGGGGTTAGAGTTGACCAACACCACTCTAAACCCTTCTTCTTTCAGTGCTTTACAAGCCTGAACACCTGAGTAATCAAACTCACAGGCTTGCCCAATCACAATAGGACCTGCTCCTAAAATCATAATTGTTTGAATATCATCACGACGTGGCATATGGGGTTAACCTCAAGTTCTCATTGAAACAAAAAATTAGGCAGAAACAACGCCTGCCTAAACTATCTATTACTCTGCCGCGCACTCTAACAAAATCTGCGCAGTATTGAAGGGGGCAAGACAAAAAAATAGGGCGCATTAAGCACCCTATCCCATCACCTTGTTAAATGACTAAAACAAACTTTATAAAACTCGAATTAAATCAACCGCATCATTGGTCATTTGTTTGATTTTTTGTTTCATGGCATTGCGCAGTCTATCCACGTCTTTTTTATCCATACCTGCTTCTTCTAATTCATCAAAATCTTTCATGTTTACGGTTGAGCTTCTTAATTTTTTAAGAATCAACTGTACTTGCGCCATATTACTATCTGCGGCTGAAGCTTGAGGCACCAAACCAAAACTTATCGATGACCCCATCACACTAAAAATTGAAACCATCAATACTACAATAAAACCTTTGTACAATGAACACTCCCTTTCCTATCTATAAACTGTCTGCATGCTATAATCCAATGTTTGAAAAACATGTTTTTATCAAGCGGCATTCTTCCCTAAGCTGAACAGTATGTGAATAATATCACATAATCAACCGTGTATTTGTTACTGTTTCTCAAATAAGCTGTTTCTTGTGGAAAAGCATATAATCTGTCATTTTTCGACTTTTTCATTTTGGAGGCACTATGAGCAGCATCCCCTTATTACATGCAAACATTACCTCTTTACCCTTACTTCACAGTGGTAAAGTTCGTGATATGTATGCCATTGATGACAAACATCTTTTGATTGTCACCACTGACCGTTTATCTGCATTTGATGTTATCCTTCCAACGCCTGTACCCAGCAAAGGTGAAATTTTAAATCAAGTTTCTGATTTTTGGTTCCAAAAACTAGGCCACCTTATCCCTAACCAAATGGCTAACTTAAGCTTGGATGATGCAATCCCTGATGAAGAAGAGCGCGAACGCGTGCGCAGCAGAGCTTTAGTGGTCAAGCGCCTCAAACCTTTACCCATCGAAGCCATTGTTCGGGGTTACTTGATTGGTTCAGGTTGGAAAGACTATCAAAAAACAAATGCAGTATGCGGCATTCCATTGCCAAAAGGCCTCCAACTTGCTGATAAATTACCAGAACCTATTTTTA
>JALUNK010000138.1 GCA_027055255.1 Ghiorsea sp. | reverse complement strand
CTTCACTAAGTTCCCAAGTTTGTAATAAGCCCGCATTAGCAAAACTGCGCATACCTGCCTCACTAAGCTGTTGCTCATAACTGCTGGACATGGTTGCGCCATTCCAAGGCTGTGTATTCACCCCAAGGCGAGTTGATGATGTATCTTGAACGGAGCCACGTGTCCATTCTTGTGTTGCTGTTAAACTTGTTGTTGCCGTAATGCTGTATTCTGCACCCAAACTTGATCTACTTGGGAAGTCCACACTATTATTACTACCAAGTGACTGTTCATGGTCTGCACGCAATGACATGCGTGTACTTATTTTTTTACTTGCACCTACGCTAGCTAAAGTGCCTCCTGTTACCGTACCTGTACCATCTACATCTTGTGTTGCTCTTAACCCTGTACGCACATCATAATCATCAATTTTATCTTGGTACTGAAGACTAGCCATGTCTCGTACAGCGCCTGTATTTAAGACTTCTTGACGGAATAACTCGCCATTAACGCTAGCTTGTTTATCCAAGCGATATTGACCATTCGCACCCAACTTACGTGTTGCATTTTCACTGCCTAATTGCTGTCCAAGACCAAAGCTATCATCTTGTTGACGTGCATAGACCGTACCACTCGTAGTTTCATCAGCTAAACGTGCCTCAATCTTAAAAGCACTACTGGTTAAAGCATTGTTTGTGCTGCTTGCAATTTCGGATACGACTTCAACTGTATCATTCACTTGAACTTTCACATCCAAGCCGCTTAATGTATTGCTACCTGCTAATGTACCTTCGGAAACAAATGTTCCCCCAACTTCAATGTTTTCATTGGGTTTGACATACACGCGCCCACCTGCTGTTGTCAATTCAGTACCACCACTATCAGACTCATATTCAACACGAATCATAATAGGATTAAGCGCTGAATCACGACTTAACACAGGTTGTTTAAACCAAATCGTACCCAAAATATAATCAATATCATAATCAAGGTGGCGTGTAAGTTTTACTGATTTAATTATCACTTCACTTCTAAAGCGGTCAATTGTTTCAATCAAAACTGTTTCCGTATTACTGATAATATTTTGATTACTCAAACGGTACAAACCACTGGTACCATTACCTTGTATTTCATCCCTATGCATAGCTTGACCTGTTTGCGTAGCAAATGCTGTAAACCCAATACTATCTTCATGCATTTCAGCTTTCACACCAGTAAACACGCGTGAGTAGCGCGTTAGCTCAGTTGTAGAAAGCCCCGTTTCATAGTCGCCGAACAAGGCATAAAACGTATCTCTTTCAATTTTAACATATAACTTCTTGCTGCTTGTACCATCAAACTGCTGTTGCGTGGTATCATTATATACGGTGTACATTACATTGGGGTCAATATCACCAAATCGAGTCTTTTGTTCAGTTAACGTTTTCTGGGTTGTGTCATAAGACAAGGTTAATAAAAAATCACCTTTAATTTGACCTTTGGCATAAAAAGCAAGCTTACCATCTTTATAAAACTTATCTTGTTCCGATGGTTTAGTTATCGGCTGAATAGCTCCCGTTAGGTTATTATAACCCAAAGTTCCTTCACCAAAACCAACCAAAATCCAATCGCGCATTTCAGGTTTTACATAGACTTCAATAGTTTTTTGCACATTATTATAACCCAATATAATGCGATGTGTACCACTGCTACTCACGGGAGCTAGGGTCACCCAACCATCAGCATCCACAAATACTTTTTGTGATACTTCTTGGGTTAGAAGAGGTGTGTTTTGGTTTTGACGAACCAGCAAGTCACCACCCAACTGCGCTAACTCTATGCTACCACGAATTACAGTACTTGTATTATCGGTAAGGGCTAACCTAAAACGAATTGGGGTTTTGCCATCCGCAATATTTTTGCCTGTTTCAATCAATTTAATGGATGATAGTTCACCTGTTCTCACAACACGAATCGTTTCTTCAAAACGTGCATTACCAAAACTATCCATACCTTTAACACTTAAAGTATGTTCACCCTGTTTACCAAAATCAACACCAATATAGGTATATGTTGTTTTGCCTGTTTCAGGGTTTTCCGATTTAAAACCAATGCGTTCATCCGATACTGGGCGACCATCAACTCGCAAATCTATGCTTAAGCTCGAAGGCAAAGCGATGCGTACTGAAGCAATGGGGTGCGGCAAACTCATGCCATCAACGGGTGATAAAATACCTTCTACTTTTTTATCTTTAGGTGTTTCAATGCTTACAAC
>JALUNK010000137.1 GCA_027055255.1 Ghiorsea sp. | reverse complement strand
AAAAAACTACTGAAGCAACCGCTTAACCGCTAAGGAAAACATCGGAATATCAGCCTCAAAAAGTGTACCATCAGCTGCTCGCATTTGGTAAGAACCTTGCATACAACCTACAGGTGTTTTGAGCACAGAGAAACTACTGTATTGGTGTTCTGCATTGGGTTTAATCGTGGGCTGTTCACCAATCACACCTTCACCTTGAACTTCAGTTTCAGTGCCATCAGCATCAGTAATTAACCATTTTCTTGATAGCAACTGTGCTGCTTGCTCCCCCTCATTGCGAATACGAACATGGTAGGCGAACACATATTCACCTGTGCGCGATTGCTCTGCCAAATACTCAACGTTCACATCAACAATAATATTATTTGTCATCTTTAACTCACAACCAAACAAAGGGAACTAAGGCAAACATTGCCACAATCACCATGGCAACAAAAGCGAGTAACACTTGTAGAGGTCTTGCTTTGATTATTTTCCAAACTGTAGGCTCTGTCCCTTCTGCCACCAAGGTCTCATACTGCTCTCTAGCTTGGGCATAACGCTTTATTTGATAGTCCTTAATCAAAGCCTTACCTTGCTCAAAACATGTATCATCATGCAACCAAATCGCTGCATAACCTATACCCCACCTTCCATTGTTGGTTTCGTAAAATGCAATATCATGCTCAGCCAACAATGAGCGCACTTCATCCGCTTCATCATCAGCAACACCACGCAGTTTAAATAATAAAACACTCATGTTTTTTCGGGCACTTGTTCAATGTAAAGTGACTGACTTGGGAAAGCGAATTGTAAGTCTAAAGATTCCAATAATTGCATCATTTGCATATTCACTTCTTGGCGAACCTGCAAGTAGGTTGACCAATCCTTACTTTTACTAAAATAGTATAAGAAAATCGACAGTGCTGAATCATCAAAGTTATCAAACTTAACCAACGAAAAGTCTTGGTCTACACCAGGGTGCTCACGCAGTATTTTTTCAATACCTTGCACGGCTTGTTGCATTTTTTCTGTCGACGTTGCATATGTAATACCAATACGCATTTTAATTCTTCGCTTAGAGCGCGCATCAATATTATCAATCACCATATTGGCAAGCATGGAGTTTGGCACATTCACTAAAGTTTGAGCAAAGGTACGGATTCGAGTCGAACGAAAGCCAATTTCTTCAACCACACCTTCAAACTCTGACGTTTTAATCCAATCACCAACTACAAAAGGTCTATCAATTAACAACATCACCGAACCAAATAGGTTGGCAATCGTATCTTTTGCTGCCATTGCAACCGCAATGCCACCAATGCCTAAGGAGGCAATCAGGCCTGAAATGGAGTAACCCATATTTTGGGCAATAACGAGAATACCTGTCACCACAAGGAACAACTTTAATGTTTTAGAAATAAAGGGAACAAGCTGATCATCCAAAGATGAGTCTGTATTTTGAGCTTTGGCTAAAGCATAAGTGGATAACCCATCAATCAAACGCCATAGGAACCAAATAATCAAAGCAATGCTAACCATTCGCCCTGCTTTTTCAGCCATACCCAAAATAGGAAGCACTTCAGAAGATGGTTGTAAAACCATGATTGAAGCCCACATACCAAACAATAAAATAAGCCAACTTAACGGTTTTTCCGCAGCCGCGAGCAAAGCATCATCAAGCGTGGTTTCTGTTCGTTGGGTCACAGCCTGTGTAATCTGATGCAGCCAACGAATCAAATAGCGGCGAATAACCACCGTAAGAAAAAGAACACCCAATGCCAAAAGCCAACGCGACCCATCACTATCACCGACCCAATCTGAAACTTGTTGCATATCCAACAAAACCACACCTCTCAAAAAGCTATTTTTTAATTATTTGACGCATTATACCATGTTTCTTAGACTAGCCAAAGCAGCTAGGGAGAGCATACCTATGAGTCAACCGCAATTAAAAGCACTATTTTCTAGCCCTGAAGCACTACATGCCTTAGTTGGACGTAAAGTTCGCTACCTTAATGAAGACTATTTTATTTGTGATATTTTGATTGCTGAAGACATGCTCATTCTATCTTCTCATTGTGACAAAGAAGTACAAGATGACTCATTTGGTCGAGCCACACGCATGGTTCCCAAACAGCATAATCTTAAATTTCGTGATCTGGATGGTAATCCTACTGCGCTTTGGGATGATCTTATTTTCTTGGATGGAGCATTATAGATGAGTGAATGGATTAATGTTGCACAAGAGTCCAAGTGTCCACAAGGCAAACGTGTCGTGGTGGACACCGACGCGGGAAAGGTTGCAGTTTTTCATCTAAGCCAAGGTTTTTATGCCATTGAAGACAGATGTTCACATGATAATGGTGAACTCGCCAGTGGTGAATTGGATGGCAATGAAATCATTTGCCCGCGCCACGGCGCACGATTTTGTATCTTAAATGGTCAAGCATTAACCCCACCTGCCTATGAAGCCATTGAAATCTTTGAAGTGCGCGTTCATGAAGGCATAATTCAAATTGATATTGATAACTAGGATCATATAATGATTAAACATATTGTCATGTGGACATTAAACGATAAAGCAGATGCCCCCAAGGTTAAAACCATGCTTGAAGCATTAGAAAATAAAATTCCTGGTATTATCGACATTGAAGTGGGCATTGATTTTAATGGTAGTGATGCTGCTGCCGATGTCGTGTTATATTCTACCTTTGCCAGTATCAATGATTTAAATAGCTATCAACAACACCCTGAACATCAAGCTGTCATCCCATTGATGCAGGAAATGACAATCTCAAGAAAGGTCACAGACTATGAAATTTAACATTTTAATATTACTTGCCGCATTACTATCCACCCCAGCTTTAGCTGAAGACTTGGATTTAAAAAAAGAACTTTCTCCTAAAATTAATCCCGCTAACCCTGCCGAAGTACGCAACTATAAAAGTGACGATGGCTCAGTCATAACTGAATACAAGTCCGCAGGTAAAGTTTGGATGATTAAAGTGCAACCTGCAGGTGATTTCCCTCCTTATTATTTATATGATGATGAAGGCAATGGTACTTTTGAACGCCATATGGGTGGCAACAAAAAGTTATCCCCTCCCATGTGGATTATTAAACGCTTTTAAATGAATCGCCTCAATATCAAGCTATTACTACTCACAGACAGTAAACGTTTTGATAATCAACAAGCCATGTTGAACTGCATTGACCAGGCTTTGGAAGGTGGTGTAGATACCGTTGTTCTACGCGAAAAGCACTTGGACTCTGCGAAACTATTGAGCATAGCTTCCAAGCTTCGCATGATTACCCATAACCATCATGCAAAACTTATCATTCATAGCCAAGCAGATATTGCCAAAGCAGTGGCTGCTGATGGTGTACATGTTGATGCTGCTTCCATTCCAGACATATCGCAGATGAAACGATGGTTGGGGGATACTTTTTTAGTGTCTGCTTCGTGCCATGATGAATTGGAGTTAAAACTCGCCGAACAACAAGGGGCAGACTTCTGCTTCTTATCACCTGTTTTTCCCACACAAAGTCACCCCAATACTCCATCGCTGGGCGTAGAGACCTTTCTGCAACTTGCTTCATCCGTGAACATGCCTGTCATTGCTTTGGGGGGTATAGAACCTGATATGATGCATTTATTACAAGGGCATGGTGTTGCAACTATGGGGGGCATCTTGGATGCAGAAAACCCTAACCAAGCAGCAAAATCCATACTAAACACTTAAAATAATTAGGTTCTTTTGATATCTATTTGGAGTTGGTATAGCATATGAACGAGGAGTGGAAAATGCGATTTACAATTAAACCATATTTTTTAATTCTAGGCTTGTTTAACTTTATGTATCAACCGGCTTTTGCTGAAGAATTTCATCCTATTGTAAGCATAGGTTATGACTTTGGTGGCGACACGCTATTGGATTACACGATTGTGAAAGTTAACGACCGGGATGTTAACCGAAAGGGTAAAATAACAGCAGGAAATGGGTTAACACTAGCTATTGGTGCCTATATGCCCATTTTGGAAGATGTTGGCGTACAGGCTACCGTTGGATACAAAATAGACAGCAGAACTTTTGTTAGCGCCTATACTTCTTTTGAGCGTATCCCTATCGATTTAATGGCAGTAGCTCACTTAGGTCAGCATCATAGCCTATCAGGTGGCATCACTTACCATTTAAACCCTCGGTTTACGCTTGAGTCTTCTACAGTGAATGGTGTAGACACTTTTGACAATGCGTTAGGCGCCATAGCTGAATATACTTATACTGTACAAGATAGTCGGGATGGTGGTTTAAAGCTCGGTATTCGCTACACAAACATTCGCTATCAATTAACGGGCAGCAATCAATCCTTTGATGGCTCATCAGTTGGTCTTATTCTATATGCATATTAGTAAACTTGATTAATTAGTTTCCGCATTGTGATATACTTTTTGTACATCATCACAGTCATTTAATGCTTCAACAAGTCCTTTAAAATCTTCCACATCATCACCCGAAACAGCGCATAATGTTTGTGGCTCATAAGAGATGTCATCCACTTCAAATGTGATATCAGGAAATGCTTCTGTAAGCGCCACTTTTGCTTTAAAATATTCAGTGGTCGGCACCAATACCGTAATCATGCCGTCTTCAAGTTCAATATCCTGTACATCAACATCAGCCATCATCACTGCTTCAAGCACCGCCTCTTCATCATCACCTTTAAACACAAATACGGCAACATGGTCAAACATATGCGCCACAGCACCAGGGCCACCCAATTTTGAATTATTCTTGGTGAAACACTTGCGTACATCAGCAAATGTGCGATTGGGATTATCCGTCAAACAATCCACAATGACCATACAACCTGCTGGTCCAAAACCTTCATAACGCGCAGGTTGGAAATCTTCACCCGCCCCACCTTCAGCTTTATCCAAAGCATTTTTAATCACATGTGCAGGTACTTGGTCTTTTTTGGCATTATCAATCAAGCGCCGAAGGGATAAGTTGCCTTCAGGGTCAACACCACCACTTTTAGCACACACGTAAATTTCACGACCATACTTGGAATAAACCTTGGTCTTCATGCCAGCGGTTTTCGCCATATCTTCTTTTTTGTTCTGGTATGCTCTGCCCATTATTTCACTCTCTCTTCACCTTAAATAACTTCATGATTCCGCTACAAATCCTGTGGTTTACATATCAAAAGTCAATTGGAATCACCCTAGATAAAAAACTGTAAGTAAAATTGTTACCATTCGACTGAATCAACGCTATTATATTCTAAAAGGGAGCTTCATGTTTAAGTCTATTTTTGTTTGTGGCCTGCTTCTGCTCACAAGTTCTCCGCTGTATGCTACTGAACGCATCGATATTGTTGGTTCAACTACTGTGCTTCCCGTAGTTTCTCAAGCCGCAACGCTTTATCATCAACAACATCCTAACATTACGATTACTGTATCGGGTGGTGGTTCAGGCGTGGGTATTGCATCTATTATTCAGGGCACTGCGCAAATAGGCATGGCTTCACGCAATACGACAGAGGAAGAACAAGCCAAACTCAACGGCAAAGTGGATAATATTATTATTGCTGCGGATGCCGTGGCGGTTGCCGTATCCAAGGCTGTATATGAAAGTGGAATACACGCACTCAGCGTGGAACAAATCGCAGATATTTATCGCGGTAAGGTTCGCAATTGGAAGGATGTGGGCGGTTTGGATGCTCGCATTGTAGTCATTGATAAAGAAGCTTCCCGTGGCACACGTCATGTGTTTGCCAAAGCCATCTTAGGCAACAAACATGCAAGAGCGGCTGGAGCATCCATCATTTCAGGCTCCAATAATGAGGAGCAAGCGATTATTTCACACAGTAATGCAGCCATTGGCATGTTATCCAACGCTTGGCTTAACAATAAAGTGCGCGGGATTGATGTGATTGTAAAAGGCACGCGTATTTCACCCACCATAGACCATGTCCGTGACAACACTTACCCCCTAGCCCGTGGTTTGCATATTTTATTACCCAAACATGCCTCCCCTGCCGCAAAAAACTTTGTACAGTTCCTGCTTTCTGAGCAGGGTCAAAGCATCGTGAAACAAGTTGGTTATTTACCCATTGAATAAACAAAGGTTGCTCCTGCCCATTGTCCTATTGGGTTGTATTGCGGCATTACTTGGCGGTTTATCGTTATTTTGGTTTTTAACAAGCAATGCATGGAACTTTTTTCAAAGCTTTGGCATTAGCGCTTTATGGCAAACAGAATGGTATCCCTATGAAGACTTGTATGGTTTTTTACCTGCCATTTTAGGTACGTTATGGGCACTATGTATTGCCATGTTGGTGGCTATCCCATGCGGCCTTGCCGCTGCCATTGTTAGCAGTGAGTTATTACCCAACACATGGCAAAGTATAGCGCGCTTGAGTATGGAAATTTTGGCAGGTATTCCATCCGTGGTCTATGGCTTGATTGGTTTGTGGGTGTTGCTTCCTTTTTTGCAAGAACATTTAAACTTACTCACAGGACATAGCTTGCTCGCTGCAGGTTTAATTTTATCCTTAATGATATTGCCAACCATCATGCTCATGGCACAAGATGCCTTAGACTCCGTTAGCCAAGAGCAGCGAGAAGCTGCCCTAAACCTTGGGCTAGACTGGAATCAACTCTTGATTCGAATCCTTCTCCCTCAAGCATGGCCTGGCATTCGCTCTGGTCTCTTACTCGCCCTTGGCCGTGGCTTGGGCGAAACCATGGCAGTCATGCTGGTCGTTGGCTCTTTAGACCGAATCCCCCAACCTTTTTATAATATCTTAGAACCTGCACAAACGCTTACCTCTCGCATAGGCAGAGAAATGGGTGAAGCAGCCTTTGGTTCTATGCACTTTGCAGCACTTATCACTTGTGGTTTAGTCTTGGCAGTTTTTGCGACCATAATTAGCTTATCCGCCCAACGCAAAGGAAGCATAGCATGAAGTATATGTTGGTATTACTGGCTATTCCCGCTCTGCTTTTACCCGCTGCATGTTTAATCTATATTGTGTATCAAGCTCTGCCTGCTTTGGATGTAGATTTAATCTTTGGCTCTGATGCTGTGGTGATTGGTGTGAACAGTGTCGGACAAGCTTTATGGAGCCAAATCAGCGGCTCTCTTTTGATGATGAGTTTGGCTTGTTTGTTAGCTATGCCCATGGCTGCCAGCATCGCTTTGTTCCATGCCTTCTGGGCAAGTCATAAACAAAAGAAATTACTTACCTCTATCTTACAAGTCTTGCAAGGCATCCCACCCATTGTATATGGCTTATGTGGCTTGGTTGTTTTGGTTCATCTACTGCACTGGGGGATTTCTTTGGCAGCAGGCGCTGTGATTTTATCCATCATTATTCTTCCTTTGCTTGCCAGTAACACCATTCATGCCCTTGAACGTATACCTTTAGAACAAACTGAATCCGCTTTATCTTTAGGCTTAAGTAAAGTATCTGTGATTACTCGCGTATGGATGCCTCAAGCATGGCCAAGCTTTTTAACAGGTCTATTGCTAAGCATGGCACGCGCACTGTCTGAAACCGCGCCCATCTTATTCACAGCCACTGTATTTTCAGGCATCACATGGCCTGACTCTATTTTTTCACCTGTCACCAGTTTACAAACCCATATTTTTTATCTCGCCCAAGAAGGTTCTAATGAACAAGCCATTCACACCGCATGGGCATCAGCGGTGGTTTTGCTCACATTGGTTCTTATTTTTAGCCTCACTGCCCTATACTTACGCCGTTATGAGAGAATATCATGAACACTGCCAAACAAAATTCTAGGTGCTCCATACCCCAAACCTCCACCTTGAACCAGACTATGGTTAACGTAGAGAATCTATCACTACAAATGGGTGACAAACATATCCTGCAACACGTCAGTTTTGATTTACCTGCCGCAGATATTACAAGTCTGATTGGCCCATCAGGTGCTGGGAAAAGTTCTTTGCTTAGGTGCATGAATATGCTCAACACAGATTGGACAGGGCATATCCAAGTACAACATACCGATATTCGCCATTGGCATGGTGGTGCAGATATTCTAAGAAAACATATAGGGTTAATTGCTCAAAAACCTGCGGTTTTCCCTGTGTCCATTGCAGACAATGTATTGTTTGGTTTATCCAGGTCACAGCAAAAAGAAAATACTTCAGCACTACTTCAACACTGCTTACAACAATCAGCCCTTTGGGATGAAGTCAAAGATAGATTGGATCAGCCCGCAAACACCTTATCTATAGGTCAGCAGCAGCGCTTATGTTTAGCGCGAGCCTTGGCACTAAAACCATCCGTACTGCTTTTGGATGAGCCCACAGCATCACTTGACCCACGCTCCAAACAACTGATTGAATTATCACTGCACGAGTTGGCTCAAAATATACCTATATTGTGTGTCACCCATGATTTAGACCAAGCCCAGCGTCTGCAAGGTAATATTTTATTTATGTGTGATGGAAAAATTATTGAAACGGCTGACTGTGATAGTTTGTTTAACCACCCTCAGAAACTGGAAACACGAGAGTTTTTGCGTTGGTCAGTCTGCGATTGCGACTAAACTTCTAAGGTTAATGTTTTTGAAGTTTTTGTTTTAAAGTATCTAAAAAGGTTAAGGCATCAATCGGACGCATAGCATCAACATCTGCTTCATCAATCAAAGCCTCAATATCTGCCAACCTACCCAAGCTTTGCTCTTGTTGACGCTTCTCTGCTTCAGCAAATAAACCCAACTGCGCTTTCCCAGACTCTGCTTGTAGTTCCGATTCATGTTCCAATCGATACAAATGCTCACGCGCACTTTTCACCACGTCTCTTGGCAAACCTGCCAACTGCGCCACAGCAATACCGTATGACCTATCTGCTGCATCTTCAATCACCTGATG
>JALUNK010000136.1 GCA_027055255.1 Ghiorsea sp. | reverse complement strand
TTTTCTCGCGCTTTCTCACGAAAAGCCAATGGGGTTGCTCTAAGGATATATTGTGCTTTTTCAATCAGCCCTTCTTGCCAAGGCAACATAGTAGGCAATGCAACAAGCTCATCGCGATCATCCTCAGACAAGGGTTGGTTAAGTATTAATGTCATGCCAATATCAGAGCAATAAAGGTGTTGTTCCAAATAATCATGCATATGCACAATCTTTGTACGTTTCTCAATATTAGAGTATTGCAACAATTGCCCAGCATCTTGCTCAAGGTTAGAGCATTGTAGCTCAAGCACAGCAGGCATATCACCACGCGCCAATCGCAAACAAAGACTACCATTGCTGAGCAATGGAACAGGATTCTCTTCAACCAACTCAAAGCCTAAAACTTCAAGCAAAAAGTCCCGAGTCTTTTCAGGTGAGGGGCTATATAAATAACAAGCAGTCGTATAAAACATAAACTCTTTTCACTTCTGTTTTTTTGTGAAAGTAACCTTAAAAGTTGTAAGCGCAATCTTTTTCATCTATCCTACCTTTCTTATTTTACAAGAGGAACAAGGGAAATATGCTTTTACAAGAGTATCTAAATACGCAGAGAGAATCTTTCCAGTTTAAATGGCTTACCGTGGTTAACGCCGAAGGTTTAACCGTGTGCGATAGCGGCATTGAAGAGCAATTTGAATTGGCCGCTTTATTGCCCGACTGGATGGATACCAGCCACCAACTGGCAAAAGCTGCCAAGCTTGAGAATGGCATGGGCTTGATTTGCTTGGTTCCCAAGTCTGGTGGTTATTTGTTGCTTATGCGGGATTTTTTGGTGCGCGATGAGCGTATGTTTGTGCTTGTGGCAACACCCAAAATACCAGCCAAAGCAGCAGCTGTGGTAAAGAAAATTTGTAATGATGTTGTCAAATCATTAATGGGTAATACCTAATGTCTTACCCATGTCACAAACAATGTAAGATTGATAGATTATTGAAGGTTTAATATGGAAGATACAGGATTAAGTAAAACAGAGGCTCAAGCCTGTCAAAAAGAATTAACAGCTTTAATTGATAAGCTCAAATCTATTGAAGCAGCGGTGCTATCTTCTGAAGATGGGCTCATGGTTGCTTGCGAAGATAAAACGGGAAAGATTGAAGGAGAAATGGTTGCTGCCATGAGCGCGTCTATGATTTCACTGGCTGATACCCTTGCAGGTCAAGCAGGAAAACCACAGGTAGAAAATATTATCAGTGAAGCAGAATCTAGCACTTTGGTTGTTTTACATGCGGGTGCTTTGATTTTAACAGTGATTGGGCAACCCAAAGTACAAATTGGACTGGTATTAGCAGCGGCAAAAAAGGCAGCAAAAGGTATTGGAAAAGAGACCAACAAGTTTAGCGAAGGCGTGAAAGGGTTGGATATTTTAAAAGACCCTGAAGCTTTGTTAGAGCGTGTAAAAAAAGAAATGGAAATGATGAAAAAGGAGAAATAAGATATGTCATTAAATGATACTTTAAAAGGATTGGTAGATACAGTGGATGGTGCACTAGGCTGCGCTGTTGTAGATGTTGATTCTGGCTTGATGCTGGGCGCACATCATACTGTACCTTACTTTACACAAGCCTATATTGATGCTGTGGCAGCTGCATCCGTAGAAATGTTCCGTGGCAATACAGTGCGTACGGTTGAGAACCTTTTAGCAACGCAACGTGGCGAAGGGCAAGAAAGCTCAATCCAAGAAATTCAAATGACCACCGACAATACTTATCACTTTATGTCTATTGTACCAGGCAAACAAAACGCTTTGGTGGTATTGATTACCAGCAAGAAGACAAATTTAGGTATGGGTTGGTCCGCACTTCGTCGCTCACTCACTGAAGTTGCACCGCACTGCCCTTGATTATCCTTAACACGGTGTTAAAAAGGCTGCTCTGCAAAGTGCGGCTTTTTTTATGCTTGCGGAGCTATATACGAGGCTGGTTTCTTAACCGAAAACGGAGCCTGTCCCCAAACACGCATCACACATTCATCAATGCTTTTCTTTTCAATGGATGCATGAAATGAATGGTCAACAGCAAGCCAGCGTTGGCATAATTCATCGCTTAAACCTTCTTCAAGGATAGAGCGCCTTAAATAAACATCACGAATATCCGACATTTCTTTGGTGATATACATATGCATATGAATAAAAGCTGGCGGCTCACCCGTGTATAAGTTTTCACCGCCAAATGCTGCGACCATAAACTCAGTTTGTTTGCGAATAAGC
>JALUNK010000135.1 GCA_027055255.1 Ghiorsea sp. | reverse complement strand
TTCTTCCTGAATACGAACCGCTTTCACTGAAGAATATCCATACAACTGTCATTCCCGCGAAGGCAGGAATCTATATCTATCATAACAACATGGATTCCCGCCTTCGCGGGAATGACGTATTTTATCAATTCAGAAATACTTAAAAGCATACTCACCCACCCGAAAACGGCGGCATCAACGCCACTTCATCGCCATCTTGCACAATATAATCCATCTCCTGAATCTGCTCTTGGTTTACCGCCACCAATAACGGCTGAATATCCGCACATCCAAGCTGTGCAATCAATTCAGACAGGCTTATACCTGCCTGAGCATCAGCACTGCGTTTACCAAGCTTATCCGCAACTGCACCGAAAAAGAAAATTTTAATCATGCTCTTTTAAATCTTCCGCCCTTGCCGCATGTCTCTCATATAAGTATGAACATCCTGCTGTTTATCTGCCCAAATACCAAAGAATTCATCTTTTGCGCAGTCTTTCAATGTTTCCACTAATTCCTTTGTCTGCTTACTATGTTCAGCTTTTCTTACTTTATCCATATCAATCCAGAAGCATTTGCCGCAACACCTGCTTGAATGCTTCAATCTCCTTTGCCTTTAAACCACCCATGTGCTTTATCATTCGACTTTTATCAATCGTCCGTATTTGATCTACAGCAAGTGTACCTTTTTTATTCTGAAATTTTACAGGCACACGCCAAGGATAAGCGCGGATATTGGATGTGAGTGGAACAATTTGCACCGTGCGTAAATTTTGGTTCATTTCATCAGGAGAAACTACAAAACAAGGTCTTATTTTACGGATTTCAGAACCTTGCGTAGGGTCAAGATTCACCAAATAAACCCCATACTGTTTGATTACCATTCCCAGCTCTCATCATCTTCCCACACATCATGAATCAAAATCTTATCATCACCTAGATCATGGCAACGTTTCGCTGCTTCAGCCCAGCCTTCACGTGGTTTTTTATGTACTGGCTTGAGTATAATCACATTGTTTTCCACGCTTAATTCTAATGTGTCATCCACTTGGCATTGATCGAGAACTTTTTTGGGGATACGAATTCCTTTGGAATTACCAATTTTCACCACATTTAATTGCATAACACACCTCACACAATGTAATTACATTTGTAATTATGTGCATACCAAGATAAACAGTCAACTTCTACGCGAGCCAGCAACCTTATACACATCACCATCTGCCCGCTTGCCAATCGTAATCACCAACACTTCAACACGTTCTTTTTCTATCCGATACACAATACGAACATCACCCACCCTTAATTTACGCAAGCCCGCTAAACCTTTGCGTAACGGTGCGCCAAAGCTTTCAGGCTCGGTGACCAGTTTCTCATCAATCGCCTTGATAGCTCTTTTTGCCCTGCTTTTACCAATCCGCCTTAAATCCTTATCCACCTCTGGATGATACAAAACCTTCCATGTTTGCTTCATTCGCAACTCATCCGTACTTACGCTTCATATCCTCATGCACAGTGGCGGTCGCTGGGTCAAAGCTTTCCAGCCTTTCGCCAGCTATTTTTGCCAGTTGTAAATCTTCAATATCTTCTAACAGTGATTCGTAAGCAGACAAAGACAGCAGCACAGCATTGGGCTGATTATTACGAACAATAACAAATTTATCATGCTTTTGCTCAGACAATTCTGTAAGAATTGAGCTGGTTTTTTTGGATAAATCCGTTGCCGAAAGCATCTCACTGGGTGTAAATCTTGCAGTATTCATCGCTATTCTCCTATTATTATCCGATAATAATCATTTTATTAACGGAAAGTCAATGGTAAAATGAACACTACCGCTTGAAGTCTCCCGACTTACCACCTGTCTTTTCTTCGAGTTGGATGTTGGTCAAACGCATACCTTTATCCACGGCTTTACACATATCATAAATGGTGAGAAGGGCAGTGCTCACTGCCGTTAAAGCTTCCATTTCCACGCCTGTTTTACCTTTGCATTTCACCGACACTTCAACTTTTAAGCCGCAGGTTTCCGTCAATTCTGAAAAGGACACATCAATGCCCGAAAGCATCAAAGGATGGCACATAGGAATCAAATCGGGTGTTTTTTTCGCACCCATGATCGCTGCCACATCGGCAATGGCGAGCACATCACCTTTTTTGAGTTTGCCTTGCTGGATATGCTGCAACGTGTTTTCCAACATATGAATTTCACCGCTGGCCATAGCCATACGCGTGGTGATTTCTTTGTCCGACACATCCACCATGCGCC
>JALUNK010000134.1 GCA_027055255.1 Ghiorsea sp. | reverse complement strand
ACCATTGAAACCTTAGCCTATAAATGTGCTAAGTCCAGCCTAACAGCGCAACTTTATTGATGGTTTTTTACGGTGGGTGGAATGCTATGCCCTGATGCCTGCATAGCAATGGCTTCAGGGTGTTGCTGATAATGGGTGCGCACAACCTCGGCCAACTTTTGTTTCACCGCTTCATCCACCAAAGCAGGAGAGACATTGGGCAACGCATCAATAAGCCCCTGCAATAGCTTTTCTTGCGGTGCTGGCATTTTATCTACCCATGACTGCAATAAATCTCGGTCAACATAAGCAGGTAACGAACCCATGATGCCTACATCATTTTGGTTGTGTACCAACAGCCCTGTGGTGGTACCACGGTCTAAGGTGAGCACTTGGAAGAAATACAGCGTGTGATAAGCCAACTGTTTCGCTTTTTCTGCGTCACTTGGCGTGGTTGCCACTTCCAAACTGTGCTTAAGGATATTGATATAGGTATCCATGGCGGCTTGCCCAACTTTTTCCGCTAACGCATAATCTTCTTGAGCGTTCCCTGAGTTGTATTCCTCTAAATAGAAGTGTGCAATGCCTCGGTGACGCTCTAAAACAGGGATATAAAAATAGGTGTCACCTTGTTGTGTTGCGGTTTCAAATTGCTGCGGTGCAGCAAGCCGCAAAGCATCTAAGAACTGTTGTTTGTCTTCCATATTGTCATTGGAAGGGTTTAAATCTGCCATCATACGCCAATAGCCATGCCCTGATTTCATTTCTGTCCAACTGATATGGATATGCACGGATGGCGAGGTCGGGTTGTTAGGATGAATAATGGTGGAAATGGCAGTGGCAGAGCCAAGCTTTTTGTCTGGATTTTCATCGTAATGCACCTGCGATACATTCACTGAACCACGCCCAATCATGGCGCCATCGGCTGTTTCATAGCGAATACCGCCGCCATGCAAGCCTTCATCTCTTGCCCATTCTACAGCTTGAAATGTTTGCGTCATATCAAGTGATTTAGAGGTAGCTTCTAAACCATCGACAAAGCGTTGCTGTAGTGAGGATACAAGCTTTAAAGCCTCTTTTGCTTGAGCGGATGTTGCCAGTGTGCGATTCATAATAAACCTTTTGAGCGAGGATTTGGTGATTGATAAATAAATTTCCCGTATTATGGTTTGCTAAGCTTAATGGTTCAATCATGTATTTCATTTATACATTATATACTTTTAGTTCTAACAGTTTCTTGGGAGGGAAATATGAAGCGATTATTGTTGCCGATTCTTGGCGGTAGTCTTTTATTATTATCTGCATGTGGCACAGAAGATGGCGGCCCGGGTACGATTAGTACCACTGCACCCATGGAAGCGAAATATAACACCACAGATGGCATCATCCCTTTTCCAAATAATATTCTTATCTTTGGTGGTCCAGGCCCTGTAGATGGCACAATAGATATTACGGTTGTAGACCCCAATGACATTACCGACCCTAAAGTGGCGATGAACACCTTAGATGGTTTTTCAACAGTTGCGCCCATTTCAACGACCTTTGGTTTACCTATTGATAGCACAACCATTACAGCTACCAGCGTTCGAGTTTTTCAAGTTATTGCTGGAACGATTGCGCAAGGCTATGGTGTTGGAGCAGCATCAGCAGAGCTAACCCCTAATGTTGATTATAAAGCACTGGTATCTCCAACGGATGCTAAGGTTTTAGTGATTAAACCTATCAAAGCTTTGAAATCAAACACCAATTATATGGTTGTCGTCACCAATGCGTTAAAGGCAACTACGGGTCAAGCGGCCAGAGCATCGGCGTTTTACACCTTGCTTAAAAGTGCTGACCCTCTCGTTGATGCCAACGGTGTCAGCCAAGTACCTGGTCGAGATGATGCAACGGCTGCTAAACTTGAAAGCTTGCGCCTGTTAAATCAGGCGATGTTAAAAGCGGTTGGGCCAAACGGCGTAATTCCTGTGACACCCACAATTGCTGCTGCAGATGTAGTTGTGGCGTGGTCATTTAAAACACAAACGATTAATACGGTATTGGCTAAAGTGTTGGCTGATACAGCAACTGACCCTTATGCCAACAGCTCAGCGAACTTTGTAACGGTTCCAGCTATTCCAAGTGCTGCAACTAACAACTTAGGCATTTTGTCTGGAGCACAGTTTGCTGCTGCTAATAGTTTGCCTGCCGCTGCAGTGTCAAATATTGGCTCGGTCATCATTGGTGTGGTTCCACAAATGCCGTATTACTTAGAAGGAAGTACTGCTAACCCAACAGCAGCATTAACAGCGAGATTTACTGTTGATGCAACAGGCACACCAGCGATTAAATCATTACAGGCAGTGCCATTCCTTTTATCTACGCCAAAGACTGCAGGACCATGGAAAGTGGCTATTTTTCAGCATGGGTTTACAGTAGATAAGTCAGTAATGTTTGGTATCGCCAATACACTTGCAAGCGTTGGTTACGCAACGATTGCCATTGATGCTGTGTTGCATGGCAACCGTACGTTTGACATTGATGTGGTTTCACAAACGCTTGATGCAACAACAGGCCGTTATACAACAACTGCAAATACTCCAGATGGAACTGCAGATAGTAGTGGCACACACTATTTGAACTTAACATCCTTATTGACTTCAAGAGATAATATTAGGCAATCAGTTGCCGACTTAATGCATTTAACACAATTGCTTAAATCTCAAACGATGGATATCGTGAATAATACGACAGGTGCTCCTGGTGGTGGAGATGGTGTTGATCTAGATACGGCGACACCATTTATATATGTAGGGCATTCCAACGGTGGTATTTTAGGTGGCGTGCTTGCAGGGCTTATGCCAACTACAACCATAGCTAAATATGTACTAGCAAACCCTGGTGGTGATTATGGTAGTATCTTGCAAAACTCCGAAGCATATGGACCTATTGTTGATGCAGGGCTAGCCGCAAAAGGTGTTGCTAAAGGTTCTGCTGCGTACAATTCCTTCTTTGTAGCTGCGCAAACGATTGTGGATGATGGAGACCCTCTCAATTATGCAGCAGTCGCAGCAACAAAACCTATATTCTTATTAAAAACAACGCCGGATGGTGTGGTGCCGAATGCTCAAACGGATGCCTTATCTTTAAATCTTGGTTTGAAACAAGTAAGTGGTAATGCGGCAACGGTTACTGCGAACGCATGGCCGCTTACAGTTGTTGCACCACCTTTAGCTGGGAATGGTTTTGTAAACTATACAGCAGGCACGCATAGCTCCTTCTTGAGTCCCACAGCATCGCTTGCAGCGTACACTGCCATGCAAACTGATGCGGCAACATTTATAGCTGCTGGAGCAATTACGACCAGCGATACAGCGGTTACGGAGTAAGCCATGAAATATACTAAATACATCAAACAAGCTTCCATTTTCTGTGCTATAACTGCTTTATTATCTTCACAAGCCTTGGCCAGTGGCTTTATGATTCCCGAACAAGGTGCGAGAGCCATGGGTATGGGTAATGCATATTCAGCTATTGCAGATACACCATCAGCAAACTGGTTTAATCCTGCAGGTTTATCATTTCAAGATAATGGCATATCAGTGAGTGGAGATTTGATATATCCATTAAATGATTATGAAGCAGGTGGGCAAACATATTCGGCGAAAAAGGGTGTACACGTTGTGCCTCAAGCCTATCTTCGTTATGGCGCGGATGATTCAAAAATAAGCTATGGCCTAGGTATTAATGCACCTTTCGGTTTGGCTGTAGACTGGACAGGTTCTGGTGCACCTTTTTCAGAATTGGCCGCAGGTTCGGATAGTGTCACGTTCTCTGAAATTCAAGCGGTACTTGTTAACCCTAATATAGCGTATCAAATCAGTGATAATTTCTCGGTGGCTGTGGGTATTCAGTATTACAATGCATTCAAAGTCCACTTGGATGGTCAATCTCTGAATATTGGAGGTTCTGGAGATGGTTTTGGTGGCAATGCTGCAGCGATATATAAGTCAGACACATGGAGCATTGGTGCAAGCTATCGCTCAAAGGTGAAGATTGATATTACGGGTACAGCTGTGGGGCAGGAAGGTTTAGCGTTGGTTGGTTTGCAGGGTATTGGTGCAAATGCAACAACATCGGTAACATTTCCAGACTTGCAAACACTTGCTATCGCATATCAGGCAACGTCAGCACTACTGTTAAGCGCGCAAGTAGATAGAATCAACTGGGCTACATTTGATCAAATTGTAGTTGATTATGATCCGTCTACGCTAAATATTGCGACGGGTACAACTTCAACCATTCCTGAAAACTGGAAAGCAACTGTTGCTGTTCGTGTCGGTGCAGAGTTGAAGGTGAATCAATCAACACGTCTACGTGCAGGTTATATATCTGATCCAACGCCTACGAATCCAACAGATTTCTCACCACGTTTGCCCGGTAATGATAGGCAAATTGTTTCTTTGGGTTATGGCCATGACTTTTCTGAAAACCTAAGTATGGATTTGGCGTATATGTATGTATGGTTGAAGGATAGAACGGCGACAGCACCGACTAAAACAGCTTATTATGGTACTTATACAGGTTTGATTCATTTGCTTTCGGGCGGCATTACATATCATTTTTAAGTTAACTTAGAATGATGAAGAAAGGTGTTACTTGTTTCGAGTAGCGCCTTTTTTATGGTCTGCTTTGCAATACTGGGGCTAATGATTAGCTTGCGACAAGTTGTTAACTAGATGTTTGGAGAATGTATGCGCTACGATTGGACAGTGGAAGAAATCACGAAGTTATTTGAGCTTCCGTTTAATGACTTGATGTTTCAGGCTCAGCAAGCGCATAGGGCTAATTTTGATGCTAATGAAGTGCAGCTTTCCACATTGCTTTCGATTAAAACAGGCGGCTGCCCTGAAGATTGCAAATATTGCCCGCAATCATCACGCTACAATACTGATTTGGAATCAGAGCTTCTGATGAAAAAAGATGAAGTGATGAAAGCAGCCAAAGCTGCCAAAGAAAAGGGTGCATCGCGGTTTTGTATGGGTGCGGCTTGGCGCGAACCCAAAGGCAGAGCGTTTGAATTGGTGCTGGATATGATTCGTGAAGTCAAAGCCATGGATATGGAAGCTTGCGCTACACTGGGCATGTTAGATAGCGAACAAGCCAAAAAGCTTAAAGAAGCAGGTTTGGACTATTATAATCATAATCTTGATTCGGACCCTGAATTTTATAAAACGATTATTTCCACGCGCACTTATGAGGAGCGTTTGGATACCTTGAAAAATGTGCGTAGCCAAGGTATGAGCGTATGTTGTGGCGGTATTGTGGGCATGGGCGAAGCTATTCGTAATCGGGCAGGCATGATTGCCCAATTGGCGCGCATGGAGCCGCACCCTGAATCGGTGCCCATCAATATGTTGGTGAAAGTAGAAGGTACGCCTATGGCAGATGTGGAAGACTTGGATAACTTTGATTTTATTCGCACGATTGCTGTGGCGCGTATTACTATGCCTGCATCGCATGTTCGCCTTTCTGCAGGGCGTGAAGTGATGTCTGAGGAAATGCAGTCTTTATGCTTTTTAGCAGGTGCAAATTCGATTTTTTATGGTGAGAAACTACTCACGACAGGTAACAATGAAGCAGACGAAGATAGAGCCTTCTTTAAGAAATTAGGCATTCGCCCTGAAGAAAAATGCACACCATCATCACGTCGTATGGCTGATGCCGATGTTGTCGCCGTAAAAGATGAACAAGCTGAGGAGGTTGCTCATGTCGGATAAACCTTGGGGTGGTCGCTTTGAAGCGCCAACGAATGCTTTTGTAGAAGCGTTTAATGCATCAACGCATGTCGATGCGCGTATGTATGCTGAAGATATTGCAGGCTCTCGCGCTCATGCCACCATGCTCGCGGCACAAGGCATATTAAGCGAAGAAGATTTGCAATTGATTCTAGATGGCTTAAATCAGGTTGAGAAAGAAATCGAATCAGGTGAGTTCGAATTTACGATTGCGCTTGAAGATGTGCACATGAACATTGAAAAGCGGTTGACGGATATCATTGGCGATGCAGGTAAACGCTTGCACACAGCGCGTTCACGCAATGACCAAGTGGGCACTGATACGCGGCTTTATTTAAGAAAACGTACCGATGATTTGATGGTGCGCATCAAACATTTGCAGGGTGTGCTTGTGAAATTAGCTGATGAACATGCAGAAACTGTGATGCCAGGCTTTACACATCTGCAAACTGCACAGCCTGTGACCCTAGGGCATCATTTGTTGGCATATGTTGAAATGTTTGGCCGCGATTATGCGCGCTTTTCAGATGCTAGAACGCGTATGAATCAATGTCCGCTAGGCTCTGCGGCATTGGCGGGTACAACATTTCCCATCAATCGTGAACAAACGGCAGAACTATTGGGTTTTGATGCGCCATGCGCCAACTCTTTGGATGCGGTATCCGACCGTGATTTTATCATGGAACTGCTGTCCTCAGCCTCGATTTGCTCTATTCATTTATCACGCTTTTCAGAAGAATTGATTTTATGGATGAGTGCGCAATTTGGTTTTATTGATTTGCCCGATGCATTTTGCACAGGTTCATCGATTATGCCGCAAAAGAAAAATCCTGATATGCCAGAGTTGGTGCGTGGTAAGGCAGGGCGCATTGTGGGGGCATTGATGTCCATTTTGATGACCATGAAGTCGCTACCGTTGGCATACAACAAAGATATGCAGGAAGACAAAGAGGCGATTTTCGATGCTTTTGATAACCTTGAAGGTTGTTTGAGGGTGTTTGGGGATATGTTGCCGGGCCTCAAAGCCAACCATGCCGCTATGCATAAAGCAGCAGGTTCTGGTTTTTCTACGGCTACCGATTTGGCAGATGCTTTGGTGCGTGCAGGTGTACCGTTTCGTGATGCCCATGAAATTGTGGGTAAATCTGTGGCGTATTGCATTAAAGAACATATTGAACTGCATGAAATGTCATTGTCGGCATGCCAAAACATTGATAAGCGTCTAACCATTGAAATGGTGCAGGCATTGTCTGTGGAAACATGTGTGGCAGCACGCAATCACACGGGTGGCACAGCGCCAGAGCAAGTGCGCTTGCAGTGCGCAAAATGGGTTAAAACGCTTGCAGACTAAGCGCTCGCTTTGTGCACTTCTTGTTTTGATGGTGTTGAGTGCTTTTTTGCTGGGGGCATGCGGAAAAAAAACGGGCTTGATTGTGTATGATGATTCAGCACCTGAACCTGAGCTAACGCAAGTATCCTTCCAAACTTCAGCGACCACATTTGATTTATTTTTGTCCATTCAGGGCGGAAGTGGAGCAGTGTTGTATGAGGTGGATAGAGCCGAAGTTGACCCAAGCTGCAACTGTATTGCGGACTGGCTGCGTTACTACGAATCTTCAGCCAGCGCACAACGCGCAGGGCTAGAGCATCATTTTAAGCTAAGCAGGAAGGGCATAGTTTATGCATTTCGTGTGCGTGCAGTAGATAGCATTGGCAGGAAAACAACTTGGAGCAAGGTGATGAAAACATCGCCAGCAAAGGTTTCTCATGAATAAACACGAACAATATAGGCTCAATCAACTGGGTGAATATCCCTTTGCTCGGTTGCGTAAACTTCTTGATGGTTTAACGCCTAATCCTGAATTAGAATTGATTGATGCAGGTGCAGGTGAACCACGTTTGCCTTTGCCGAGCTTTGTTCAGCCGACCTTGGATGCGCATATATCAGGTTTTTCCAAGTACCCAACGACTACGGGTAATGATTTTTTAAGAGAAAGTATTGCTGCTTGGTTGCAGCGTAGGTTTGGTTTAAAAGCTATTGATGCCAATAGCCAAGTATTGAGTGCTAACGGTACGCGTGAAGCCTTGTTTGCCGCAGCCCATGCATTGATTAACCCCAATGCAGAAAAGAAACCTTGGGTGATGATGCCCAACCCCATGTATCAAATATATTTGGGTGCGGCGATTACAGCGGGCGGCAAACCTTATTTGCAGCCATGTACGGCTGAAACTGGATTCGCACCTGACATTGATGGTATTTCTGATGACGTATGGCGAGATACAGCTTTGGTGTATGTGTGTTCACCATCCAACCCTACGGGGTGGGTAGCTGATGAAGCTTATTATACTAAACTTTTAACGCTTGCAGAGAAGTTTGATTTTTATGTGTTGGCAGATGAATGCTATTCTGAAATTTATTATGCAAATAAACCGATTGGTTTATTAGAAGTCGCTCAAAACATGGGCAATACAGAATACAAACGTTGCCTTGTGATGAACTCTTTATCCAAACGTTCGGCACTTCCGGGTTTGCGCTCAGGTTTGATTGCGGGTGATGCAAGTTTGATTCAAAACTTCTCTAAACTTCGCAGCTATACAGGCCCTGCCACACCGCTTCCTTTGCAGCATGTTGCAGCAGCGGCATGGGATGATGAAGAACATGTACAACAGCATTTACAAGTGTATCGTGATAGTTTGGATGCTTTCTTTAAGGTGTATGGCGGCGATATTCCAGCAGGTTCATTTTTTGTTTGGTTGCCAGTGGATGATGATGAGGCTTTCGTGCGTAGAGCTTATCAAGAGCAGGCAGTCAAACTTTTGCCGGGCAGTTATTTAGGCGCTGAAGATGAGCGTGGCATGAATGCTGGTTCGCATTATGTGCGCGCAGCACTTGTTGATGGTACGGAAAAGGCAGGTGAGTTAGCCAGACGGTTGAAGAGGGTTACTGTTTAACGTGCGCGATTAAGTCATCAAAAGAAAAAGGTTTTCGAAGTAAAGTAATGTTATTCGGTAAGTCACTAGAAAAATTGCCACTAATAAGAATTGTTTTAATGCTTGGCTGGTGCATGCGAAGCGTTTGGATGAGTTCTAACCCATTGATTTCAGGCATTTTATAATCAGTTATGACGGTGTTGATTTCATCTTCATAGGTGTGGAATACTTTGATGGCTTCAGCACCTGAAGTGCAAGGAATAACAT